>CALRQQ020000190.1:0-6902 GCA_943370345.1 Chitinophaga pinensis | reverse complement strand
AGCAGAAAAAGATATGGTTTTCCAAATTGCTTCAATAGCAGCAGTTTAACACAAAAGCGTAAAAATGGATGTTTTTATTGTCCGGCTAGGGCTCTTCTTGTAAAACTACTTAATTTTGATAATCAATCAGATAAGTATGGCCATGCTCCCCGGAAGGTTGACAATTTTGTGGATTTTTGTCCAGTTGGCCACGCTGTGTCCCTTCACATCAGGAGCCCAGACTGATGCCCATTGGTATTTTGGCAGAAAAGCAGCCCTGAATTTCAATACAATTGGTAACCAGAACGGGCCGTCCGTTCTGTCAAACAGCGTTATGACTACCGCAGAAGCGGCGGCAGCCATTTCAGACAATAACGGGAATCTTCTGTTTTATACAAACGGCGCACAGGTTTTTAACCGCAATCATCAGGTGATGCTGAACGGCGATGGCCTGAAAGGGGATATTTCTGCCTGCCAGATTGCAGTTGTGCCTCAACCTGGCAGTGACAAATTGTTTTACCTCTTCACCACCGATGCTTTCGAGAATGATTTCCTGGCCGGTTACTATTACTCTATTGTGGATATTTCGGGAGATGGCGGATTTGGAGAAGTGATAAGTAAGAACAATCTCCTCTGGACTTCCTGTTCTGAACGCGTTACAGCTATTCGTCATGCTAACGGTACAGATGTCTGGATCATTACCAACGATATGGACTCGAATATTTTCAGGGCCTGGCTACTTACCTGCAACGGATTCAATGCGACCAACCCGGTGATATCCACCGCAGGGGCCTTGATGAACCAGAATCCGTTGATGAATGTGGGCGTCATGAAAGGCAGTCCGGATGGACGATTTATTTGCCAGACCCATTTTCCATTTACTGATGCCAATACCGGTGCACCCAATTTTGTCCAATTATTTGATTTCAATAATGCCACGGGGGTGATCAGCAATACCCGTAGGATAAGTTTTCCGTCTACTCATTACAATCACTGTGAATTTTCACCGGATTCAAAACAGTTATACCTCACCCGTAAGAATAACAAGCAACTGGATCAGCTGGACATCAGCCTTCCAACCCTGACTGATATCCTGAATTCGAGGCAGTCCATACCGACCACCAATGCATACTATGATATACAGCTGGCCATGGATGAAAAGATCTATCTGACCCAGGGTACGATCCAGCTGGCCCGGATTAATTTTCCCAATGAACGGGGGGCGGCCTGTAATTTTCAGGCCAATGCGGTGAATATAAGTCCGGGGACCGTTTCTGTCGGACTCCCTTCGCATATCAATGATATTGTTGGGACCAGCAATCAGGGAAATGGATTCAGCTACACGATACAGGATAGTTGCAGAGGCATTGTACAATTCAATGCCACTACCATCCTGACCGGGAATATCACCTGGTTATGGGAATTTGGCGATAATACCAGTTCCAGCCTGCAGAACCCCTTACATGTTTTTGCTAATCCCGGTGATGCCTATACGGTAAAACTCACCATCACCGCCGCAGGCAGTTGTGGAAAGATCGTCCGTTCCCGCATTATCCGACCGGCCGGTTCGGACAAACCTGTGGCTGGCTTTAATTTCAGATTTGTCTGTGATTCAAATTACATCCGGTTTACCAATACGAGCCTGGATACAGTAGCGCCCGGTATAGGTTTTAGTTGGGATTTCGGAGATGGTACTTTTTCCAACCAGTCAAATCCGGTCCATACGTATACGCTGGATGGAAACTATATGGTAAAACTGAAGGTCAACACGGGTAATCCCTGTAAGAATGACTCGATCAGTTTGCCGGTCAGTTTCACCCGCTTTAGTATCACAGCCAATCCTGATCAGACGATCAACTATGGGCAAACGGTACAACTGAATACCAATACCGCGGCAGACAGTTATGACTGGTCGCCCGGAAAATGGCTCAATGACAGTACCATTCGTAATCCGCTGGCATTACCATATGATAATATTTCCTATACACTGGTGGCAAAAAGCGGAAACTGCACGGCCAGGGATACGGTAAATATCACCGTTATACAAAACGATTTTCTATATATACCTACAGGATTTACACCCAACAGCGATGGAAAAAATGACCGGATCATTCCATTGATCAATGGACGGTACCTGCTGAAAGAATTCAGCATTTATAACAGGAACGGAGAGCGGGTATATACAACGGCGGGCCGTGGAGAGGGATGGGACGGACGTATCAGGGGGCAACTTCAGACTTCCGGCGTGTATATCTGGGTACTGAATGCCATACATCCGGACGGAACTATGCTCTCCCGGAAAGGAACATTAACGCTTATCCGCTGACAATGTCCATGAAAAGCTGCGTCACGATACTATTGCTCATTCATTTTCACTGCCTTACCACAATTGCCCAGGTACCCGTGCATGCCACTATAAAACCGGTCAGCTATCCTCACATGGTAACTGCAGGTCCCGCCATTCCCCTCGCCCATTTTGGGGATACCCATTACCCGGGACTAACAGCCAGCTATATACGTATAACAACGAGACAAAAGGCCGGAGAACCTTTTAAACATAAAAAGACGGGCTGGATAGCGGCAGCATCCCTTTCCCATTATTTTGGAAAAAAAGAAAGCATCGGTCAGAACCGTTTCCGCTACAAACACTACAGTCTGATTGATGTACAGGGCGGTATGACCTGGCAACCGTTAAAAAAAATAAATTTATCCCTGCGCACCGGACCCGGTCTGGGATATTACAATTCGATCTTCCGGTTTACAGTAAACGGGCAACTCCAGGGCAGTTATTCGGTCGGTCCTAAAACGATCATCACCCCCGGATGTGCCTTTATCAAGGAACCCGGGAGTGATGCATTATGGATCACCAGCCTGCAGCTGGGACTTATCTTCTGATCGTTATTCGGTGATGCCTTCCAGTGCCATCATGAACGCAAATTGCAATGCCACATCTTTCAGGTAGTCGAAACGGCCTGACGCCCCTCCATGTCCGGCTTCCATATTGGTCTTGAAAAGCAGCAGATTCTTATCGGTTTTCATCGCTCGTAAACGGGCCACCCACTTGGCCGGTTCAAAGTATTGTACCTGACTGTCGTGCAGACCGGTTGTCACCAGCATATTCGGATAATTCTTCTTTTCCACATTGTCATATGGAGAATAGGATTTCATGTAGAAATACGCCTCTTCATTTGCCGGATTCCCCCATTCATCATACTCATTCGTGGTCAGTGGTATACTGGGATCCGACATGGTGGTGATCACATCCACAAAGGGAACAGCCGCAATAACCCCGTTCCATAGATCAGGTGCCATATTCACCACCGCACCCATCAGCAATCCCCCGGCACTTCCCCCCTGTGCATACAGATGACCCTTGGACGTATACTTCTCTTTAATGAGCGCTTCGCCGCAATCAATAAAATCAGTGAATGTATTTTTCTTCTTCAGCAGTTTACCATCCTCATACCACTGACGACCCATTTCCTGACCGCCGCGGATATGGGCGATCGCAAATACAAACCCTCTGTTGAGCAGACTGAGGCGGTTGCTGTTGAATCCGGCATCCGTGCTGTTTCCATAAGATCCGTAAGCGTACAATAAAAGCGGGGCAGAACCATCTTTCGGCGTTCCTTTCTTGTAAACAATGGAAACCGGCACTTTCATCCCGTCACGAACGGTAACAAAGATCCGTTCGGTGGTATACTCCGTTTTATCAAACCCACCCAGCACCGGTTGTTCCTTCATCAGTTTCTTTGACTTTGCATTCATGTCATAGTCAAATACTGAATTCGGTGTGGTCAGCGACGTATAATTGTAGCGGAGAGTGGTACTGTTGAACTCCGGATTGCCGGCAACATAAGCCGTATAGGCCGGTTCGCCAAAATCAAGATAATGCTCTTTACCCGATACCGCATCCCGTACCCGGATCTGCAGCAGCCCATCCTTTCGCTCGGTAATGACCCAATGATCTTTGAATAGTTCAATATCCTCGAGCAATACATCTGCACGATGCGGGATCACTTCGGTCCAGTTTTCCGAAGTGGTTTTACCGACCGGTGTCTGTACCAGCCGGAAATTCTTTGCATTCAGGTTGGTACGGATGAGGAATTTATCCCCCCAATGATCAAAACTGTACAACACATCCTTTACCCTAGGCTGAAATACACGGAACGGACTGTCTGGCTCGGTGGACCTGATGATCCGGTTTTCACTGGACAACGTGGCACTGGAGTAAATGACGATGTAGTCTTTTGATTTAGTAGCATACACCCCGATATAATTGGTCGGATCCTTCTCTTCATAAACCGTCTGATCGGAAGAAGCAGCCGTACCCAGCTTATGTTTTCTGATCTTCTCCGATAAAAGTGTTACCTGGTTATTGGCGGTATAGAAAAAGGTTTTGTTATCGGCCGCCCATACGGCATAACCAGCGGTACCCGGTATCTCATCGGCGAAGATCTCTCCGGTCTCCAGGTTCTTGACATAGATCGTATACTGACGACGGGAAAGTTTGTCCACACCATACGCCATTAGTTTATTATCCGGGCTCACGCTAAAACCTGAGGCGGAAAAATAACCGGAACCTTCTGCCAGTTTATCCACGTCCAGCAGTACTTCTTCCGGAGCATCCAGGCTGCCCTTTTTCCGGCAATATTTATAATACTGTTTTCCTTCCTCAGTACGGGTATAATAATAGTATCCGTTGTTCAACATGGGAACGGACTCGTCTTTTTCTTTGATCCGGCCCTTCATTTCACTGAACAGGTCGGCCTGAAATTTTTTAGTACCTGCCATCATTGTATCCAGGTAGGCATTCTCCGCCTTGAGATAGTCAACTACTTTCGTACTATCCGGGCCTTTCTTGAAATAATCGTTCATCCAGTAGTATTCATCCGTACGGCGGTCTCCATGAGCGATCAGTACGGTATCCTTCTTTTCGGCCACCGGAGCTGCGATCCCTTCGGGCCATTTTACAGGTTCTCTTTTCACTTGATTGTTTTTACAGGAAAGGGACAGCAGTAAAAGACTGAAGCACCCTATAAATGGTAGTTTCTGCATAAACTGATTTAAGTAACGGAATGTACGAAGACTGGCCGGAAATAAAAAAGCCCTTTGGATAAAGGGCTTTAAATCAGTTTGGGTGAAGCTTATTTTTCAGCTACCAGACCGGCCATCAGGTATTCCCGGTTGAGCCGGGCGATATTCTCAATGGAAATGCCTTTGGGACAGACTGCTTCACAGGCTCCGGTATTGGTACAGGCACCAAATCCTTCTTTATCCATCTGTGCCACCATATTCATAGCACGGCTTCTTCTTTCCGGATCTCCCTGTGGCAGGAGCGACAGGTGGGTTACTTTTGCAGACAGGAATAACATAGCCGAAGAGTTCTTACAGGCAGCCACACAAGCACCACAGCCGATACAGGCAGCGGCGGCAAAGGAAGCATCCGCCAGATCCTTATTTACCGGGATCGCATTGGCATCCACCGGGCTTCCGGTATTCACGGAGATATAGCCCCCCGCCTGGATGATCCGGTCAAAGGAAGAACGGTCCACCATCAGGTCCTTGATCACCGGAAAAGCATTCGCTCTCCATGGCTCGATCACAATGGTATCGCCATCCTTGTAGGCGCGCATATGGAGCTGACAAACGGTATTCTGCTGCCAGGGGCCATGAGGACGACCGTCGATATACATGGAACACATACCGCAGATCCCTTCACGGCAATCATGGTCAAAAGCGATGGGATCATGTCCTTCACGGATCATTTCCTCATTGAGTACATCGATCATTTCCAGGAAAGACATTTCAGACGAAATATCCTTCACCTGGTAGGTCTCAAAACGCCCTTGCTCATTACTGTTCTTCTGTCTCCAGACTTTAAGCGTAAGATTCATTGAATACTGCTCCATATTATTCAGCTATTGATCAGTTGAAAATTATTATTTATAAGAACGCTGAGTGGGTTTGGCCACTTCAAAACTGAGATTTTCCTTATGTAATTCCCAGCTGCTATCCCCTTTGTATTCCCAGGCGGCCACATAGGCGAAATTGGCATCATCCCGCATAGCTTCCCCTTCTTCGGTCTGGCTTTCCTCACGGAAGTGTCCCCCGCAACTTTCATTACGGTTCAGGGCATCTTTACACATGAGTTCACCCAACTCGATGAAGTCAGCAACCCGTCCTGCTTTATCCAGTTCCGGGTTCATTTCATTGATGCTTCCGGGGATCTTCACATCACTCCAGAATTCTTTTTTCAGTTGCTGGATCTCTGAAATCGCTTCCTGTAATCCTTTTTCATTCCGGGCCATGCCGCATTTCTCCCACATGATCTTACCAAGACGCTTATGGAAACTTTCCACGGTCTGGTTACCCTTGATATTTATCAGGGTGCTGATCCGGTCGGCCACGGCTTTCTCTGTTTCAAGGAAGGCCGGATGATCAGTCGGGATCGGTTTGGTGGCAATCTCATCGGCCAGATAATTACCTATAGTATATGGAATCACAAAATAGCCATCGGCCAGTCCCTGCATCAGCGCAGAAGCACCCAGACGGTTTGCCCCGTGATCACTGAAGTTGGCCTCACCTAAGGCATACAGTCCTTTTACATTTGTCATCAACTCATAATCCACCCAAAGGCCACCCATGGTGTAGTGTACCGCAGGATAGATGCGCATCGGCACTTCATATGGATTCTCCCCGGTGATCTTTTCATACATATCAAACAGGTTACCATACTCTTCTTTCACCACTTCTTTTCCGAGACGTATGAGGGTTTCAGTATCCGGGTTACTGATGCCATGTTTATTGGCTTCTGCTTTACCGTATTTATGGATCAGGTTGTATTTGAAATCGAGATAGACCGCCTGACCGGTAGTGCCCACGCCATAACCGGCATCGCATCTTTCTTTCGCAGCACGGGA
>CALRQQ020000189.1:0-6923 GCA_943370345.1 Chitinophaga pinensis | reverse complement strand
CCACCGCCACGTTGTCCGCCCCCACCAAAGAAATTACCAAACATGTCTTCCCCGAAAATGTCCCCAAACTGGCTGAAGATATCATCCATGTTCATGGCGCCACCGCCACTGAATCCGCCACGTCCGTTTCCACCCACTCCGGCATGACCATACCGGTCGTACTGGGCCTTCTTGTCGGCATCACTCAATACCTCATAGGCTTCAGCAGCTTCCTTGAATTTTTCTTCTGCTGCTTTGTCACCGGGATTGCGGTCCGGGTGAAACTGCATCGCCACTTTACGGTACGCTTTTTTGATCTCGTCTGCAGTGGCCGTTTTGCTGACACCTAATATTTCGTAAAAATCTCTTTTGGACATTTGCTTGATTGATCCGTTAAAAGTTCACTTATTTTCCCACCACCACTTTGGCATGGCGGATGATTTTGTCATTAAGGTAATATCCTTTTATCACTTCATCGATCACTTTACCTTTTAGTTCCTCTGCAGGTGCCGGTATCTCGGTAATGGCTTCATGCAGATCCGCATTAAACTCGGTATGCACCGTCTGCATGGCTTTCAGCCCTTTTGATTGCAGGGAATTCCGGAGCTTGTTGAACACCAGCATCACCCCTTCTTTCTGGGCGGCCACATCGGAATTGTTTTCCAGCTGCTTCTGGGCCCGGTCGCAGTCATCCAATACATCCAGCAGGTCGGTGATCACATCCCTTCCGGCGGTCTGCATCAGATCGATCCGCTCCTTGGCGGTCCGGCGCTTGTAGTTCTCAAATTCAGCTACTTTCCGGAGATATTTATCGTTGGCTTCAGCCAGTTCCGCTTTCAGTTTCTCCAGTTCAGTTTCCTGCGCCACCGGCTCATTCAGGTGAGTGGTGCCGGCCTGGTTTTCATCCGCATTAATATCCATGCCCGGATTGTTTTCCGGATCAGCGGTTTGTGTTTCTTTAATCTCGTCTGCCATTTTTTACAAATTGTGTGCAAAGGTACGATTGTCAATTATATTGCCAACCCGCTATTTGGGACAAAATGACCTGATGTGGCAGGTGACAGTTACTGAAAATCAGCTTGTTCGGGTGTAATGCTGGCAGGTTTGTCCCAAAGCCGCCTCCCGGCATAACCGTCTTTCCATTATCTTCGCCGCCTTATGAGCAGCGTATATCTGAAGCGGAAAATAACACCCCGGGTGGTCAATGGTCACCCCTGGGTCTTTGCCAACGAAGTGGAGAAGATCGATGGGGATGTACAGGCCGGGGATATTGTGGAGCTTTTTACCCATGACAAAAAGTTTGTCGGGAAAGGGTATATCAATCCCAAATCCCAGATACTGGTGCGCCTGCTCACGCGGAGTAAGAATGATGTCATTAACGAAGAGTATTTCATTGAACGCATCCGCCAGTGCTGGGAATACCGTCAAAAGATCGGGTATACGGAGAACTGCCGGCTGGTATTCGGGGAAGCGGATTCTTTGCCCCAGCTGATCATTGATAAGTTCAATGATTATTTTGTGATCCAGACCCTTGCTTTGGGGATTGATGTCTGGAAACCCGCCCTGGTAAAAGCCCTGAATACGGTGTTTCAGCCCAAAGGAATCTATGAGCGCAATGATGTACCGGTCAGGGAACTGGAAGGAATGCCCCAGCAAAAAGGGTTTTTATCAGCCCCATTTGATACCAATATCATCATCAATGAAAACGGACTCCGTTTTCATGTCGATATAGAGAACGGACAGAAGACCGGCTACTTTCTGGATCAACAGGATAACCGCCGCGCCATTCAGCATATTGTGAAAGGGGCGGACGTGCTGGGTGCTTTTACCTATACCGGCACCTTTGAAATTCATGCAGCGCATTACGGGGCAAAGTCGGTGCTGGGACTTGATATTTCAGCCAATGCTGTGGCACAGGCCAATCGCAATGCCGAACTGAACGGCGTGCAGGACCGCTGCCACTTTGAAGCGGCCAATGCCTTTGATGTATTGAAGCAATGGGGAAAAGACGGCCGTCAATATGATGTGGTGATGCTGGATCCGCCGGCCTTTACCAAGAGCCGCGAAACGATCCAGAAAGCGATCACAGGGTATAAAGAGATCAACCTGCGGGGCATGAAACTGGTGAAACCGGGAGGTTTCCTGGTCACTTCTTCCTGTACCAACCTGGTACATCCGGAACTGTTCTTACAAACCATCGATATGGCCGCCAAAGATGCCCGCCGTCGTATCCGTCAGGTGACTTTCCAGGCACAGGCTTCTGACCATCCGATCATCTGGGGGATGGAGAATACCAATTACCTCAAATTCCTGATCGTTCAGGTACTTTGATCCAAAAAAATAAAGGGGGATAAAATTAACGGGAGACCTGGAACTTTCCAGACTCAATGATCTTGCCGGTGGCATCTACCAGGTGGTAGATATAGATCCCGCGGGTATAGTCATTCAGCGTGATCGTGAATTTGTCCTGGCTGATCTGTGATTCATACATTTTCTTACCCAGCACACCATTATAGATCTGTACCGATAATCCTTTCTTGAAACTGGCCTGCAGATCAAAAGTGATATAAGAAGTGGCCGGATTCGGATACAGTTTTACAATACGATCACCCTCAGCACCCGGAGTCGTTCTGGACGTCTGCCCCTGGGATTGGAGAGTGGTGAGTATCAGTAAGAATAGTATGGGTAAAAGTCTGATCAACGAAACGAATTTACTTTTATTATCCTAAATGTAGGCCCTTTTTTTGAAAAAGGAATCGTAAAACTACTAGTCAAAACTACGTCTTGTAAATCATTGAATTACAAGACGTAGTAAATATTTTTTCATCCTATATTAAGACAAACTGTCCAATGCTGCATTGATCTTGTCAAAATCAGGTATTTGATGACCATCTTCCAGTACATCCGCATAACGAACCACGCCTTCTTTATCGATAATAAAAGCGGATCTTTTGGAGACCGTGGGTGTGTTCAGGGTCATATCATAATAAATACTGTCATAGGCCACAGAAACCTCTTTGCTGTTATCGCTCAGCAGCTGAAAATTATATGCATTTTCTTCTTTGTATCTGGCCAGGTCATTCACGGTATCCACAGAGATTCCCAATACAGTGGCGTTTACTGACTGGTAACGGGAAATATTATCCCGGACACCGCAGAGTTCTTTGGTGCATACACTGGTGAAAGCCTTGGGAAAGAATAAAAGGAGGACATTTTTTCCTTTCAGCGAGGAAAGGGAAACCGGGTTATTGTCACTGTCTGATAATGTAAATTCAGGAGCTGCCTGTCCGATGGTAATTGCCATAAATGAGTTTGTTTAAAGTTGACATAAGAAACAAACCCGGTTGAGTAATGTTCGCCTGCAGGATCCGATTTTTTAAAATTTCGGGCAAAGAAGATAGCCCTCATTGCGTTTGAGAAAACCGGAATAGGAGACCGATAATTCAAAACCGCCCCTGCCATAACTGGAAGGACGGAGTTTGGAGATATTGACATCATAGCTCAGGGCAACAGAGAATGGGTTATAGTCGAGTTTTATGACCGGCACCAATGCATCATTCCAGCGGAGAAATCCGCCGGCATGGATCACATAGGCCGGGTTGTCGGGGTCCTCACCTAGCTTCAACCCGTACAATACACCGCCCATGGTTTCACTGAAGCCGCCCTGCCGTGAATGATCGGCCTGCAGGGTGATGAAGGCATAATCACTGACAGCTGCTTTTAAGCCGCCCGAGAAAACCCATTTGGGATGGAGCTCGATCGTGTTATTCCGGTAAAAGGAATTACGGGGCCGGTTGAAGTGATGATAGGCCGCCCCGATATAAAAATTATTGGCCGGCTGGTCATTGATGTCCGAATTATAACTCATACCCACGCTGCCATCCGCATAGCTGTATTGGGTATTGAGCAGATTTTCACCCAAACCTCCGTTATCATACTGACTGTTGGTGGTCATCTTGGAAGGGTCAAACCGTCGTTGCACCAGCCCGCCCATAAAACCCAGTGATAAATAACGATTCTTATCCGCGCTGAGTGATTTATGATAATTCAATGCAGGCAGTACATGGGTGGAGGTCCAGCCAATGGTTCCGGCCCGGTCGTATAACGCCTGCAAACCCACGGTTACAAAATCATTGAGCTTTCCAACCGGCATTTTGTATTCTGCATTTACAGAGCCGGTCCGGTAGGCATCAGTGACACTGTTCCATTGATCCCGGTACACGGCCTGCACCCGCACATCGCCGGTGAATATCCCGGCCAATGAGGGATTTCGCCAGAGCGGTGCTTCAAAAAACTGGGAGAAGTGAATATCCTGCGCACGAAGGGGCAACTGTATGAAAACAGTCATCGACAATAACAGATATATAGTAATTCGTGCCTTCATTTTTTTCATTACAGGATGAGTGCAATATTCCCATTCAAGCGGAGCAGTTCTCCATTCTCACAATAGACCTCTGCCTGGAAAATATAGACATCCGCTTTAGGGTTTTGTCCTTTGAACCGGCCATCCCAACCTGCATTCGCGTTATTGACCGGGAAATCTTTTTTCTCAAATACCACTTCGCCCCAGCGGTTGAAAATGCGTAAAGATTTCACCCGATCCAATCCGGAACCACGCGGGTAGAAGTAATCATTGCTGCCATCCCCGTTTGGTGAGAACGTATTGGGTATATACAGGTTGCCCTTACCGCATAATACATTGATCTGGATCCGCCCGGTATTGCTGCAATTATTCGCATCTGTGAAATAGACCTGATAAAAGGTATTGAACTTTGGTACAGCGGCTGGGGTCGGGCAGTTCGCACAACTCAACCCGGTGGCCGGCGACCAGATCCAGTTCACTGTATTGGGTGTATAGGTGGCCGGGATGATGACCGGGAACCCCGCATTGATGGTGAGTTGTGCCGGCATGGTAACCGTTGGCAAAGGATTTACCACGATGGTCTGCCGGGTGGTATCCCGGCATCCACTGCTGTTGGTGGCGTAGGTTGTTATGGTAAACGTGCCCGCCGTGTTATAAAACTGTAATGGCGGATTCTGTACATTATAGGTAACGCCATTGGGGAATGACCATTGCCAGCTTACGACAGACGTATCTGATCGCAGGAAAACGCCTGTATGCAGGATCGAATTATTGATACAGATGACCGAATCGCCGTTGATATCGATCAGCGGACGGTTGATCACTTTGACCACTGCATTTTTCTGTATGGTATCCCGGCAGCCGCTCTGGGTCTGCACGGCCAACTGTACATTATAAATGCCTTGTGCGTTATACAGGTGAGTGGGCTGTTGCAGATTAGAGCTGCCGCCATCCCCGAAATTCCAGCTGTAGAGAACGATCGGATCGTTAAATGTGGTGGAATCGATAAAATTTACTGAACCGAAATCACAGAAAAAGGAAGTATCCACTCCGAAATTAGCTTTTGCTCCGGTGACCAGTAAGGTATCTGCTCCCTGCAGGGGAATGATACATCCGGATGGATCTTCCATGATCACTCTTGGCAGAAAGTCGCCAAACGATGTATAAATGTGATTGGCATTCGGGGTGGTGGTGGTCAAGGTATTGCCATCCCCGAAGTCCCAGAAATACGAGACCATGGGGCCGGGGGTCAATGCACTCATGGCTATAGACAAAGGTTTACAACCGCCAAGCGGTGAGTAATTGATGCGGGACCCTGCCGTATCAAATACACGGATGTTTTTGATGATAGAATCCATACAGCCACCCGGACTGGTGATCACCAGTTTAACCGGATAGATACCCGGGGCAGAAAAATAGTGAATCGGATTATTGAGGGTGGAGACGCCCTGTCCGGTTCCGAAGTTCCAGGAAACGGAGGAATAGAAAGCCGATGTATTGGTGAATTGTACTTCGAGTGGGGTACAGGAGGTGACCGAGTCGCTGACAGTAAAGTTTGCAACGGGAAGGGATACCCGAATATAGCTGTTGCGGATCAGGGAGTCGGCGCAGCCTAATGGATCCCGTATCACGAGTTTTACAGTATAGAGACCGGTGGCGGCATAACTATGGGTGGGGCTGTAAACCGTGGATGTATTCCCATCACCAAAGTCCCAGGCACTGTTCATTCCCGCCGGTACAGAATTGTTGGTAAATGTTAAAATACCACCCGGGCAGGTAAGGGTGTCCACAGCAAAATCCGGTACCGGATCAGATGTGGTGATGGTACTGGGCCGGGTCAGGCTGTCGCGGCATCCGGCGGCATCGGTAACGATCAGTTTCACATTGAATGCACCCAGTGTAGTATACGTGTGCTGGAAAGGAGGGGCGGTGAAATTCTGTGTATTCCCGTCCCCAAAATCCCAGAACCAGTTGGTAATGGCGTTTTGACCATCGGTGGTGGATTGATCGGTAAAAGTGGCTACCAGTCCGGTACAACCGGATGCATTGACGGCAATGAAATTGGCGGAGGGGCCGTTGATCCGGATATAATTCGTACGGGTAAGTACACTGGTGCATCCGTTCAGATCAGTAATGGTAAGCCTCACAGTATACGTGCCAATATTTGTATAAGTATGGTTGACCACTGAATTGGTGGTGGTGATGGTATTGCCATCCCCAAAATCCCATCGGTAGCTGGTAATATTGGCCGTATTGATATTCCGTGTACTGAAGCTGACGGTGCCTATTTTACAAAGGGTGGTTTGGTTGGCTGTGAAATCCGCCCGTTCATCCAACGCATAAACAGGTACGAGGGTTGTATCCGAACAGCTTCCATTTGTAACGACCAGCCGGACGGCATAGGTACCAAGTGCAGCATAGGTATGTACCGGGTTTTGGGTATTGTCAAACGGACTCCCATCGCCGAAATCCCATTCCCAAGTCAGGGCAGCAACAGAGAAATCAAAAAAGGAGAACTGCAGCCGGTTGTTACAATTCGGACCTACAACAATCCGTGCAATAGGGGGGAGTACATAAATGT
>CALRQQ020000188.1:0-6924 GCA_943370345.1 Chitinophaga pinensis | reverse complement strand
ACCACTTTCTCCACTTCCGGAAAACGTTTCAATAATATACCGGCGGATTGCTGGGTGGACTCAATGGTCTGTGAAAGTGAACTGCCGGTGAGTAAGCGGGTATCCACGGCAAAGTCGCCTTCTTCCAGTTTGGGAATGAACTCTCCACCCATACGCGCCAGAATGATGACCGCAAAGGAAAAGAAGAGGACGACCGATATGGTGATCAGTTTAGGAAATTGAAGTGCTTTATGCAAGGCGGGTTCATATAGCCGCTGGATCCATTTCATCATCCGGTCAGAAAAATTCTCCCGGTGATGCATTTTCTTACTCAGGAAGAGCGAAGTGATCATAGGCACATAAGTCAGGGAGAGGATGAAGGCCCCGATCAGGGCAAAGGAGACCGTTTGGGCCATTGGCTTGAACATCTTTCCTTCTATGCCCACGAGGGCCAGGATGGGCAGATAAACGATCAGGATAATGATCTGGCCGAATACGGCCGAGTTCATCATTTTACCGGCCGAGCTTTCCACTTCATCATTCATGGTGGACTGAGTGATACTGTTGCTCGTTTCAAAATGCCGGCTATGATACAACCGGTGCATAACAGCCTCTACGATGATCACAGCCCCGTCTACAATCAGACCGAAGTCGAGGGCGCCCAGACTCATCAGGTTACCCGATACCCCAAACGCATTCATCATGATCACAGCGAACATCATGGATAAAGGAATCACGGAGGCGACGATGAGTCCGGCCCGGAGGTTACCCAGGAAGAGCACCAGGATAAAGATCACGATCAGCGCCCCTTCGATCAGGTTCTTCTCAACGGTCCCGATGGCATGGTTGACCATTTTGGTCCGGTCCAGGAACGGAACGATCTCCACCCCTTCAGGCAGTGTTTTCTCGATCTGGATGATCTTTTCTTTCACGTCCCGGATCACTTCCGAGGAATTGCTGCCTTTCAGCATCATCACTACGGCACCGGCCACTTCGCCTTCATCATTATAACACATGGCCCCGTATCGTACGGCTGATCCGATACGTACATCGGCCACATCTTTGATATAGACCGGGATACCGGATGTGGTATGCCGGACGAATATCTTCCCGATATCCTCAATGGTCTTTGCCAGTCCTTCACTTCGTATATACAATACTGTTGGCCCTTTTTCAATATAGGCCCCTCCGGTGTTCTGGTTGTTTTTCTGCAATGCGGAGAAAACATCATCCACCGTCACATTCATACTCTTGAGCCGGTCCGCATTGACCGATACTTCATACTGTTTGAGGTTGCCCCCGAAACTGCTCACATCGGCCACCCCGGGTGTACCCAGTAACTGGCGTCGTACAATCCAGTCCTGGATGGTGCGGAGTTCCGCAGGCGTAAACCGTGATTCAAACCCTTTTTTAGGTTTGACCGCATATTGAAAAATCTCACCGAGCCCGGTGGTCACGGGTCCCATGAACGGATTCCCGGCATCGGCAGGGATCTCCGCCCTTACCTGTTGCAGGCGTTCTGACACTTGTTGCCGGGCCCAGTATACATCTGTTTCATCTTTAAATACAATCGTAACCAGTGATAACCCAAAGCGGGAAAAGGAACGGATCTCTTCGATCCCGGGAACACTGGCCATGGCCTGCTCTACCGGGAACGTAATGAGCCTTTCTACTTCAGGAGCGGCCAGCGAGGGTGAAACCGTGATCACCTGAACCTGGTTATTGGTAATATCCGGAACAGCATCGATCGGCAATTTTGAGAAGGATATGGCTCCCCAGCCTATTAATCCCAACATCAATAGCCCAATGATCAGCTTGTTCCGTACGGAAAAGCGGATAATATGATTCAGCATAAAATTTTACTTGATCTGAAAATCAGTATACAAAAATGTTTAGTAACAACTATTCAGATCAGGCACGCGGTGGTTGGAAAATATCAAATGAAGTGAACTGAGGAGCGGGTCCGTCATTAAAATGAAAGAATTCACGGACAGGCTCCACTGGCGGTATGATCTCCATATTTTCAGGTGAGAATGCGCAAATTGATGTATTTACCACGAGTCCGCAATCGGTATCGCGGAATGGCAGCTGCCGGTCTTTCTGGTAGTCATCATCCACCACAAAAGCATCAAAGTAATGCAGTTTGATGAAGGACCAGAACCCGCTTACATTGTTCTGGGCGCGGTGTTCACGGTAATGCTCAAACAGTACTGGTATCTTCATGAGATTATGGAACTCCGCAAAGGAGAACATGTATACGGAGATCATGAATATGCCGGCATTACGTTTCACGTGTGGAAGATACGAAAAAATCCCGGGGTGACGGGTTTACCGGATCGTATACCGGATACCAGCAAAGATGCGCAGTCCCTGGTTCGGCGCATATACATAAGAGGGATCAAAACTCAGTCCATATGGATTTTCCGGAGTGATCTTCACAGATCCATCCGGCGCATACTCGACCTGTTTATCAAAAGGATCCTGTGAACGGGCGATCAGGAAAGGCACCCTCCGGGCAGGTGTCCAGTTGAGGAGGTTCTTGACACCTGCAAAACATTCAACTGTGCGGCCGAACTTCTTTGTGCATTGCAGATTCTGTAAGCTCCAAACCGGCGAGGAGGCCGGACGCGGATCCCTTTCCCCGAGCAGGGGCAAACGCATGGGACCGTATATATTGCCGGTATAATCAACCGACCAGCCATCTGCCGGAAATGTATAACTGATGGACCAGGTACCGCTCCACCGTTCAGTTAGTACGGGCACCCGGGTGGTTTTATTTCCAGACAGGTCTTTCTCCGTTTTCTTCAGTGACTGAAGGGTTATTCCCAGTAAGGCTTTCAGCCGGTGCCCATAGTTAAAGTCAAGGTTCAGGGTGATGCCTTTTGAAATTGAGTAGCCATTGAGATTTTTATAGATGATCTTATTGGGATCCGTATCATAATCCGGGATGATCTGGTTACTGAAATAGGAGTACCAGGCAGATGCATCCACCAGTAATGAAAAACGATTCCCTTTCAACGGGTGGTTATAATTAAGATTGATATTATAACTGCGTTCCGGCCGGAGGGCTTCCTGAATTTCAACAGCCCTGGCTCCGGTGAGCGCGGCATGTTCTTCCGTAAACAGATTTACGACCCTGAAACCCGTACCGGTATTGATTCGTACTACCTGCTGATTTTTCAGAGTCCATTTCCAGGCCAGCCTTGGAGTAATGATCGATCTGTGTACCGGATGGTAATCCGCCCGCAAACCTAATAACAGGACCTGCTGTTCATTCAGTTTCCACTCATCCTGCACGAAAAGTCCGGGTATATTACTGCGGGCCGGCTTTGTAAGGCCGTTTAATGTATCGGTGGTAGCGGTCGAGTTATCATCATAAAATTCTGAACGAAGGGATAATCCTGTCAGCAATGCATGGTTTTCCATGACCTGCTTATCCCAGGTAAGTTGTGCAAACCCGGTACGTTGTGCAGCCAGATACGGAACCAGCCCATAATAGGAATCCTGCTGATGGCCGGTTGCAGAAAAGGAAAAAAGGAGTTTTTCTATCGCGGGCAACTGGTATTGTCCAAACAGTTCCCATCGGCTGGTATAGATACTCTCCCCATAAAGACTGTCGGTTCCCCTGAATTTTTTTGTCCAGCGGGTATCCCCACCCCAGCGGTCTTCATAAAAATAACGGCCGGCCAATGTGGCGACCCGGTTATGCTTTCGCGTCCATTGATACTTGTTGAACAGGGACATGCGGTGTTGCAGGGCCACGTCGGTGAAATGATCCTGATTATGATCCGCTCTATCCTGATAATTGAAATAATGTAAACCGACCAATGTGCTGACTTTTTTACTGACCGCGAGTTTGAGCCCGGCATCCAGCGTGTGCTCTTTCCAGCTGCTGCTCATGAACTGGACCGTGAGCGGTGGTGCTTTGTCCGGCGATTTTGTAATGATGTTGATCATACCTCCGATTGCTTCAGCCCCATAAAGTCCGGAAGCAGGTCCTTTGACGATCTCGATCCGGTCGATCAGCTGGGACGGTATCCCAAAGAGTCCATACACGGAAGCAAGACTGCTCATCACCGGCATACCATCAATAGCCACCAGTGTATACGGACCTTCCAGCCCGTTGATATGTATATCTCCTGTATTGCATACACTGCAATTGAGCTGGGGCCGTACGCCATTCACATTCTGTAGGGATTCGAATAAACTCGGAGCCGGATTCTTTTTAAAGAATTGTGGCGTATATACTTCAACGGCCACCGGACTCTCTGACCGGCGTACCGCTTTGAGCGTGCCGGTGATCACCACCCCTTCGATTTCTTTCCGTTTCGGCATCAGTGTAATATGGAAGTAGGTCTTCTGACCGGTAAATATTATTGCCGGTTCAAAGCCTGCAGCCGTAATCGTAAGTCGCACAATAGTGGCGGCCGGTAGCGTAAAAAATCCTTGCTGATCGGCCTGTATCCGGATTGAATCATCACCCTGGATACTGGCAAAGGAGACCGGCTCTCCGCTTATGGCATTCCGCACCTCGCCGCGCAGGGATTGTGCGGACAGCAGGGACGCCCAGCCGCAAAGAACGGCCAGCAACAGGAGTGGTTTTTGTTTCATGTTATAGATCACTAAATATATTTTTAGACATGTCTAAATTTATATTTATACGAATTTAAATTATTTTCCGGAATCCGGCTTAAAAAAAAGGGGCCGCATTGTATGGCGGCCCCTTTGGGGGGATCCATTCAGCAGAATGCTGAATCACAATATCGTATCACTTTATCTTATAACGAAGTCCGGTATAGATCATCCGTCCGCTGACCGGCCCCCATACAAGGGAAGCATCGAAAAAGGGTCCAAAGGGCTGCCCGGGACTGACGATCACTTCCCGCTGGAAGTAATTACCCAGGTTCTCGCCACCCAGGTAAAGATCAACGGGATGCTTCTTGCCGATGGTTTTACTCAATTGTGCATTCATGATCATGTAAGAGGGTGATTGCTGTTCAAGTTGATACATGGCTGGATTACCACTGGTGGAGGGCAAACGTTTACGTCCGTTCAGGTTCAGGGTATAATCCAGTTTCCAGCCCTTAAGTTCATATGCCAGGTTGACAAAAGCCCGGTGTTTTGAGGTAAAGGGTTTTTGTAATGCAACACCCCGGTATGTACTGTGAACATCAAAATAACGATAGGCCAGTCGTAACTCCAGATTATGCAAAGGCATTGCATGCCATTCCGCCTGGAAACTGTTTGAATAGGAATGACCGTCAAGATCATAAAACGCCACTTCCCGTACATTCTCCAGGTCCACCACCACCTGGTTACTGAAATCGTTCCTGAAAAAATCAATACTCAGTGATGATGAACGTTTGAATAAGCGGAATTGCTGATCCAGACTGATGCCCTTATTCCAGGCCACTTCCGGATTCAGTCCGTAAGCACGGTCATTCAAAGAAGGAACGACCAGGTTACGGGCACTGACCAGCACACTGTTATTCTCCGCAAAAATATTTGCTGTCCGTTGTCCTCTGCCTGCACTGAGACGGATAACGGTTCCTTTAACCGGTTCATACCGCAGGTGAAGCCGGGGTGTCAGGAACCAGCCATACAGATTGTTATGATCGGTACGGATACCGGCCACTACACCCAGTTTGGCATCCGGGGTGAATGTATATTCAAAAAAGGCTCCGGGCACCCGTTCTGTTCGTTCATACCTGACCGCACGTACAGTCTCATCGTACCGGTCGCCCACCCAGCTGAGTCCGGTGCGGAATTTATGATTGGTAGTACCGATGATGGATTGATAAATGAGGTTGGCATAAAAACCACGCTGGCTGGCCAGGTAAGGTTGTGTGCCAAAATAGGCATCCTGCTGATGGGAAAGGGCCATCAGCTGCAGTCCGATGCTTTTGTATTTTTTCCCGGGAAATACATACCCGGTTTTTGAAAACGCTTCATAACGACGGGTGCTGATGCCAAGGCCATAATGATTCGTGGTCAGTTTATCCTTATCTGCATCAAATGCCGTTTCGCCGCCGGTTTTTTCATCGGCCAATATTTTTACGCCAAACTGGGCCATAAAACCCTTACCATCCTCAAATTTCCAGCGATTCATTACGGTAAACAGATTTCCGGTCGGAAGGTCCCGGAAGCCGTCCTTATTAAAATCAACTTTATTATACAGAAAATCATCATGCAGCAGTAAGGCCGTACTCCATTTCTTTCCCGCTTTAGCTGCGAGGTTGAGGTTGATATCAGACTTCCCCATATTATTGAGGTACACATTGGCGTAAAGTTGTTCAGCTTTCTCCGGCTTTTTCAATTCAATATTGATCTGCCCGGCAATACTTTCAAAACCATTGACCACGGACCCCACTCCTTTGTTCAATTGGATCGATTCCACCCAGGGACCCGGGATACTGTTCAACCCCTGTGCTGTTGCCAGTCCCCGCGGACCCGGCAGATTCTCCACGGTCAGTTGCGTATAGATACCACTCAGTCCCAGCAACTGGATCTGCTTACTCCCGGTAACTGCATCATTATAGGATACATCCACAGACGGATTGGTTTCAAAACTCTCACTCAGATTGCAACAGGCGGCTTTGAATAATTCTTTCTCTGTCATCACCTGTGTCCGGATGGTACTCAACGAAGAAATATAGGTGGAGCGTAACTTCGAGTTGAGCGTTACTTCGCCGAGTTGCTGATTACTGGCCAGGATGATCTTCAGGTCGGTGGACGGCTGTACGGAGATCGTATCCGGGCGGTAGCCGGCATAACTGATAATAAGACGATCCGTCGATCCCACCACATTGATCTTAAAAACACCGGTACTGTCACTGACCGTACCTCCGGTATTTTCCAGCCAGCTGATACTGGCACCGGGCAATGGTCTGAAATTTCCTTTCCCGTCTTCTTCCAATACCACTCCACGTACCATGGCCGTTTTAT
>CALRQQ020000187.1:0-6953 GCA_943370345.1 Chitinophaga pinensis | reverse complement strand
CTACCCTAAACCCACGCAGGTTCAATAAACGTGATTCAAATTGTTTTACCGCCAGCTCATTGGATGCCGCAAATTCTTTCTGTGCTTTCGCCAGCTCATATGCTTTTTCCTGCAGCAGAATGGTTTCATCAATGATTTTAATGGTATGATCTATCGCCAGCAATTCATAATAGCTGGCAGCAATGGCCGATACGATCTGTGTAGTGAGCAGGTTCTTTCCTTCTACACTGGCCATATAACGGGCCACTGCTGCTTTTTTCCTGTTTTTCAGTTTGCCCCATACATCTATTTCCCAACTGGTTTGTATGCCCATAAAATAATCTGGCAGATTTATGGGGATGAGTTTGCCGGGTGTCATCTCCGTTACAATATTACCTGCACCATCCATGGTGTACAGACCAAATTTTTTCAGGCTACCGGCCACACTGGCACCAACGGTAGGCAATAACAAACCTTTCTGCAGCAGCACTTCTGCCTGTGCTGATTGTAAACGCTGCATGGCTGCCTGCAGGTCCTGGTTATAGGTAAGTCCTGTATTCACCAGCGCTATCAGGTTGGTATCGGTAAAAAAGTTTTTCCAGGAATGCAGAACAGTTGCACCAGTATCTGTAGAACCCGGATAGATAGCTGGCAAAGTGATATCTGCTTTCTTCGTTATAACAGCGGGTGTGCTGCAGGCTACCAGGAATAATCCCGTTACCCATAACACTGTTGCACCCAGATGATTTCTTTTCATATCAATTAGATTGTCTCAGTAAATGGTTTTTCTTCCTTTCCTTTTGTTTTCTTCATGGCATCTGTCACTTTCGAAAAAATCACATAGATGCCCGGTATCACAATCACTCCGAACAGGGTTCCGAACAACATACCTCCCGCTGCTGCGGTACCAATGGTTTTGTTACCGATGGCACCCGCACCACTGGCAAAGATCAGCGGGATCAGGCCCGCTATAAAAGCAAAGGATGTCATGAGGATCGGACGCAGTCTCGATGCTGCCCCTTCGATCGCGGCCTGCAAAGGCGTTTTACCTTCCCGGTGTTTCAGCGAAGCAAACTCTACGATCAGGATCGCGTTTTTACCCAGCAATCCGATCAGCATGATCATGGCCACCTGCGCATAAATATTATTTTCCAAACCGAGCGCCCACAGCATAAAAAAGGCGCCGAATACTCCCGTGGGTAACGAAAGGATCACCGGCATCGGCAACAGGAAACTTTCGTATTGTGCCGATAACAGTAAATACACAAACAGCAGACTCACCACAAAAATCAATACGGCTTCACTACCGGTATTGGCCTGGTCGCGCGAGGAGCCTGCCCAGTCGTAACCAAAACCTGCCGGTAATTTTGCCTTGGCCACTTCGCGGATGGCTGCAATAGCCTGACCACTACTGAATCCCGGATTGGGCTCTCCGTTCACCATGGCCGAAGGATACATATTGTAACGGGTTACCTGTTCCGGACCATATACTTTTTCTATTTTGAGGAAGGCTGCCACCGGCACCATCTCGCCCATTCTGTTTTTTACAAACAAACGCATCAGGTCTTCGGGTCTTGAGCGAAACTCGGGTGATGACTGGATCATTACCCGGTACAGCTGACCAAAGCGGATGAAGTTGGTGGCGTATTCGCTACCAATAAATGCCTGCAACGTATTCAGCACATCTGCCAGTACCACCCCTTTCTGTGCGGCTTTGATATTATCTACACTCACGAGGTACTGGGGAAAACTAGCATCAAAAGTGGTGAACGCATTCCCGATAGCCGGATGCTTTTTCAACTCGCGCACAAAATCATTGGCAACAGACTCCAGTTTCTTCAGATCACCTCTACCGGTTTTATCCAGTAACCGCAATTCAAAACCACTCGAGTTACCATAACCCGGCACCGGTGGCGGTGTAAAGAATTCGATCCGGGCATCTTTGATATGGCGGGTTTTGTCTTTTAGCAATTCGATCACTTCTTTGTCTGTCCGCTCACGTTCGTCCCATTTTTTTAAACCGATCAGGTTCATCCCAAATGTGGCACCCACACCTTCAGACAATACACTATAACCAGCCAGGGTAGATACGGATGCTACATCGGGTAATTCCTGCGCGGCTTTCTGGATCGCATCCACTACTTTTTCCGTACGCTCCAGTGTAGCACCCGATGGAGCAGTAACGTTGGCATAAATGGTGGCCTGGTCTTCGTTAGGAATAAAGCCTCCAGGTAATACACTTCCTACCAATCCGGTAAATCCGCAAAACAACAGAATGATGAGCCAGGTAACTACGCGGCGGTTGGCAATGGCTTCGATCAGTTTCTTATACTTATCTGCTACACCATTGTATCGTTTATTGAAAGCATCGAAGAAGAACTGAAACAGGCTCTTCTTTGCATGAGCACCATCCTGGTGTTTATTCCTGAGCATAGTGGCGCAGAGTGCAGGTGTTAAGGTTAATGCCACCACACCTGATAATACAATCGATACCGCCATGGTTAAAGAGAACTGGCGGTAGAACACACCCGTTGGACCTTCGAGGAAAGCCACCGGCAGAAACACGGCAGACATCACCAGCGTAATGGCAATAATAGCACCACTGATCTCGCGCATGGCTTTTTCAGTGGCTTTTCGCGGACCGAGATTGGTTTCTTCCATGATGGAGTGTACTGCTTCTATCACCACAATAGCATTATCTACCACGATCCCGATCGATAATACCAATGCGAAGAGGGTGATCATATTGATCGAAAAACCAAACAGCTGCATGAAAAAGAAAGTACCCACCAGCGATACCGGTACCGCAATGGCAGGGATCAGGGTGGAGCGGAAATCCTGCAGAAACACAAATACCACCAACGCTACCAGCAGAAAGGCCTCGATCAAAGTTTTGATTACTTCGTGAATAGAGGCATCCAGAAAAGCAGATACATCATAACTGATCGTATACTTCATACCCGAAGGGAAACCGGCAGACAGTTCTTCCATCCGGCTTTTGATATTGGCAATTACCTGGCTGGCATTACTGCCCGGTCTTTGTTTCAGCAGAATGGCGGCTGAAGGTTTTCCGTTCTCTTTCGAGATCACATCATATTCCTGCGAACCAAATTCTACATGGGCCACATCTTTCAGCGTAATGATCTCACCATCTACCGTACTCTTCAGGATAATATTTTCATATTGTTCTTCAGTGTTAAACTTACCTGTGTACTTTAATACGTACTGCAAGGCTTCGGGTCTTTTACCCGAGCTTTCGCCAATTTTACCGGGTGCCGCTTCTACGTTCTGCTCTTTCAATGCCTTGATCACATCGTCGGTAGAGATATTGTAGGTGGTCATTTTGTCGGGGTTCATCCAGATCCGCATAGAGTATTCACGGGATCCCATGATATCGGCAAAACCAACCCCTTCAATTCTTTTTAACTCAGGTAATAAATTAATGTCTGTATAGTTGTAGAGAAATTTTTCATCCACGGTACTGTCTTCACTGAGAATATTCAGGTACAGCAGCATACTGTTCTGTACTTTCTCTACAATCACACCCGCTTTGATCACTTCTTCCGGCAATTCATCCACCACAGAAGACACCCGGTTCTGTACATTCACAGAAGCCACTTCGGGGTCTACACCGGATTTAAAAATGATCGAGATCACACTGGATCCATCGTTACCGGAAACAGACGACATATAAGACATGCCCGGCACACCGTTAATGGCACGCTCCAGCGGGGTTACTACGGCTTTTACGCAGGTTTCTGCGTTGGCACCGGTGTACTTGGTGGTTACGGTTACTTCGGGCGGCGCAATATCCGGGAACTGGGTCACCGGCAGTTGCGAGAGCGAGATCAGTCCGAGGAAAGTGATCAGCAACGAAATAACAATCGATAAGATCGGTCGGCGTATAAAATTAGCTGTCATGGGATGGATTAATTGGTAGGTAAAAGTTGTGGAAGCAGGCTACGCAGATCAACAGGGCGTGCGTTGATACTGTCTCCTTCTTTCACCAATTGAACGCCTTCATAGATTACCTTATCGCCGGTGGTAAGTCCTGCACCCACCACATACAGGTGCGGCAATCTCCACAGAATCTCTACCGGTCTTGTTCTTACAATATTTTTATTGTCAACGACAAACACATTTACCCTGTCCTGTACTTCAAACGTAGATTTCTGCGGAATCACGAGTGCATCGTTCAATACACCATTGAGAATGATCTTACCGGTTGCCCCATGTTTAAGCAGGTATTCGGGATTGGCAAACCGTGCACGGATGGCGATATTGCCGGTATTCTTATCAATTTCGGTTTCAGCCGTTTCAATTCTTCCTTTGTATTTGAAAGGCGTATTATCTGCCAGCAGCAGCGAAATATTGTTCTGTTTGGTCAGCTCATTTGATTTGGAAAAACGCAGATATTCTTTTTCTGATACATTGAAATAGGCGAACATTTCCTTGTTGTTGGAGAGCGTTGTCAGCAGGGTACCCTCATCTACCAGGCTTCCTACTTTATACGGGATCCGGTTAATCACACCGTCAAAAGGCGCTTTGATCTGCGAGTAGGAAATATGCAGTTCTGCAATAGATACGGCAGCTTTGGCTTCCAGTATTTTTGCTTCAATGGCTTCTTTTTTGGCTTTGGCCATTTCCAGTTCTGTTTCTGAAACCACTTTTTTCTCTACCAGGTTACGGCTGTTCTTTAGTTCCACTTCTGCTACTTTTAATTCTGCCACCGCATTTTTCAGTTGCGCATTGGCTTTGAGTAATTCTTCTTTCAGCATCAGGTTACTGAAGGCAAAAAGTACCTGACCGGCTTTTACCGGTTTCCCTTCATCTACAAAGATCTTTTCAATAAAACCTTTCACACGTGCCCGGATCTCAACATTCTGCATAGAATGAATATCTGCGACATAAGATTTGTCGTACGATGTGTCTATCACAATGGGATTAAATACCTGGAAGCTTTCGGGGGCAGTTTCCTGGGTTTGTTTTTTGGAGGTACAGGAAGTGAATAAGATTCCTACACAACTAAACACAAATACGTACAGTACACGACTATGCATAACAAGGGGTTTTTTGCCCATACGGGCCAGTAAAAAAAACTTATAGGGAAGAAAAATCAGCAGCGTACACCATTAGCAATCGGGCGGTGGTGTAGCAATGGCATAATTCTGTTGCAGAATGGCAACAAACAGATAAGGATCAGCAAAATTCCTGATCTCTTTTACGATGGGTTCGGGAACAAGGATCCGGCACAGGGGAAGTTTGGAGTCGTCCGACTCGTCCAGTTCAAACTGATGGTTATCTCCGGGAAGATCCTGCTGGTCCTGCTCATGGGCAAGATGCTGCAACAGGTGAATAGCCGGCTTTGCTTTTGTTTGCAGGGCGTAAACAAAAACAGGGGATTGGGTAGTACCTACCAGTATCAGTAAGAGTGCAGCTAATTTTCCCATTTGCCCGCGAAATTATATTAAAATGGACTTAAAAAAAACGTTTCACCGGAAAGCTGACAACTGTATGACAAATGCAAAGCCGCACCAGGATTGCATTTGGCGGACAAGTACTCGGAAGAAAAGAAAATTAACGTTTCTCTAAGGGAATCTGTATTTGCAGCCTGGTACCCTGGCCGGGTGAGGATATCAGGGTAAAAGTTCCGTTCATGGCATAGACCCTCTCCCGGATCTCCAGCAATCCGTAGTGGTTGCCTGAATCTACCACCGAAGGTGAAAATCCGATACCATCATCTTCTATAGACAGATCCAGCATACCATCCTGCCTGATCAGCGATACCGTTACATGGCTGGCCCCGGCATGTTGCTTACTATTGGCCAATGCTTCCTGAATGATCCGGTATAAAGCCAGACTCTGGTTGGGATGAATCGATTCATGTTCAGTATTGGACGAGAAACGCACCTGGATGCCACTGGATTTGGTAAAGGAGCTGACAAGGTATTCCAGAGAAGCATGCAGGCCCAGTTCGCTCAGCATAGAAGGATTCATAGAACTGTAGATCCGCGAGAAAGCATCGATATTTCCTGAAATGGCATCCAGCAACGCATCTATTTTTTTGGATACCAATTCGCGGTCTTCGTCTCCCAGATGTTTTTTGATCCAGGATACATCGATCATCAATGCCGCCAGTCCCTGCCCCAGTTCATCATGTACTTCGCTCAGGATCTTGTTCTTCTCTACCTCCCTTACCGATTGCAGGTGCTGCGAAAACTCCCGCAATTCGCGGTTCAGGCGTAACAGGTCTTTCTCTGTTTCTTTCACCCTCGATAGATCAAGGGCAGTAGTAGAGATCAGCGTATTTATTCCTGTCTGGTCCTTATGCAATACCACTACCTGAATCACAGGGATCTCTTTGCCCGATCTGGACCGGTACGTATTTTCACCCATCCATTTCCCCGTCTTCTGTAAAGCCACATCCATCTCTTCGAGTACTTTAAACCCTTCATCGCCTCTGAAATCGTCTACCAGGTACTGGGTAATATCATCTCCGTCTATTTCAAGGATATCACGAATGGCTTTGTTGGCATAGATGAATCTTCGCGACATATCGCAGGTAGCTACGAAGGCATTGGTATTCTCAAATATGTCGAGTAATTGTTTTTGTTCCTGTTCAATCCGTTTGCGTTCGGTGATATTTTCTTTTACCGCTACAAAATGGGTGATCTCCTGGTCTTCGTTCATGATGGGAGAAATGGACGCATGCTCCCAATAGGTTTCGCCGTTTTTCTTTTTATTCAGGAACTCTCCTTCCCAGGTTTTGAAATGGGTGATCGTATACCACATTTTTTCATACTCACCCTGACTGGTATAACCGGTTTTCAATACCCGCGGATTTTGTCCTACTACTTCTGCTGCCTCATAACCCGTCAGTTTGGTAAAGGCTGGGTTTACATATTCTATATCGCCATTGATATTGGTGATCACCACCGAAGCGGAACTCTGCTCAACTGCACGGGTCACTTTCA
>CALRQQ020000186.1:0-6989 GCA_943370345.1 Chitinophaga pinensis | reverse complement strand
TGCCGATTCTATTTATGCGGATGGTGTGTTCCAGAAAGTACAACAGGACACACTGCGTATCAATGGTGATTCCCGTTCCCTTACCGATGGATTGATCTGGTGGGAAACCAGTCTTGAAATAGGTCTGCCTGCAAAAATGTATGCCAACGATTCGGCCATCTTCAAAATAGAAGACCGGATGTTCACCGAAGGCATAAAAGATGTAAAAAAAGAATACGGTTTATTTGAAGGCGACTCTCTTCGTTATATCACTGCCTTTGAGGATGCGGCGGCTATTAGCCGTTCGCTTAAAATAAATACCAGCATCAACACTCCCGCTGGTGAATTTTCCGACATGCTCTTTGTCGAAAAGAATGCCCGCAACTTCCGTAAAGACCAGGTATGGTTCAAACCAGGTATCGGTGTGATCAAATATCGCCAGGAAAAGGCGGTCATGGGCAGTCCGGTCGTGAAACTGCAAAAGGTTTCCACTTTGGTGGGATACCATCTTGAGTAAGCAAGAGCTGTTAAGTACGAAGTACGAAGTACGAATTACGAAGTACGAAATGCATCCCGAAGATGAGGAACGCAGGTTTGAATTAACGAACTTTAAAAGGAGGGCAGCTACCTTACCGTTTGGGTATCGAGAGGCTTCTCTTACACTTGTTTTTCAGTAGATTTACTTTATGTCAACAGAATTGAAAGCCATAAAGGCTGCACTGCAGGAAGCTGCCCGTATCACACATGTACAGTTCATGAGTGTAATGGTACCAGGTAACCAAAAAGTGTATGGGGTAAAAACGCCGGTGATGAATGAACTGGCAAAAAAATTCAAAGAAGGCTCCTTTGCGCTAGCAGAAGAACTATGGTCCTCCGGCGCTTTTGAAGAAAAAGTAATTGCAGTCAAGATCATGGAAAAAACCGGTAAGCGGAATCCGGAAAAGCTGTTGAAACTCTTCACCCACTTTTCCAAAAACATTAATAACTGGGCAGAATGTGACGGACTGGGTATGCAGTTCCTCCGGGGTATTGTCAAAACACATCCTGACGAGATCTTTAAAATCGCTACCCGGTTCAACAGATCAAAGGATCCCTGGCAACGCCGGCTTTCCCTGGTCATGGTGGAATGGTATACCCGTGATAAATATTTTCATCCGCAGATCAAATTACTGATAAGCCAGCTGGAAGAAGATCCTGAATATTATGTAAAGAAGGCCGTGCTATGGCTCAAGAGAGAAATGGGGAGATAGAAAAAAGGAGCAAGAAGCGAGAAGGGAACAGCCGGATTACATAAATGGAAGTGCTTTAGCTTTTTATATTCAACCTGTAAGAATGGACTGTTGACGGTCGAATGTAGTCTGTAGTCTGTTAAAAACCACTCCCTCCGTTTCCGGAAGGAGTGGTGCTTTCAATAATAAGGAATATTGATTAAGGCAAAGTGATCAGGCGTTGATTGTTGCCGTTGTTCCAGGTCAGCAGGGCTTTATTATCGCAATCCCCGTTGCTGGGTGCTCCGTAGTTCAGGTAGAGTATACGGCTGTTAATTTTTATTTTCAGGGTGCCGTCACTTATCCAATGACAAGTCATTTTCTTGATGAGGGGCGTTTCAGTATTCAGGTTAATGATCAGCCCATTGTTATATTCAGTTTTGGAACGTACTTCCAGTTTGTACACGTCATCGCGCAGTTCACGGGTAGCCCCTCCTTCGATCTGTTTCACATATTTGATACCGTCATATTTGTAACCACGTCCGTTGGGATGGGTAACTTTACCGCCAACTACCTGTACGGTGAATCTGATATCCCCGTTCTCACTCAGGTTACTGACGATCTTGGTACCTTCAATTTTTGCCCGGTTGAGGTAGAAATTATCCAGGGTAATGGTCATAACGGCACCGGGACGACGGATCGGCGCCGTCAGGTGGATCACGATCGCACCGCGACGGAATTTACCATCTGCACAAAGACAACCATCAGGACCGAAATCAATGGTTACTGTTTTGGGATAGGTGCTGTCATTGGGTGAAACGGTGATGCTTGCACATACTCCGAGACGAATACGCAGTTCTGCAAAAGGGAAGAGACGACCGGTTTCGCCTCCACGACCAAACATACTGGTTTCACCTTCTTCATCGGCGGCCAGCATACTTACGTCTTCCACATCGTCAAAACTGGCTTCGGTCTGTGTGCTTTCATCCGAATACGTAACCGCTTCTTCTTCGGTCACTGCTACGGTATCGGTGGAAGAGAGGCTTCCTTCTTTCTGACAGGATACCAGCGCAAAAAGGAAGAGGGCGGCAACAACCGCGGATAATTTAGAAGAAAGGTTTAAAGTTTTCATGGCTATACTTTTTTGTTTTTAAATGTTTAACGAAAATTTGGAAGTGTATGGCGCAGGAAAGTTTAAAGCGGGAAAAAAAAATTACTTTAGCATTCTTGAAAAACATCCTTAATTATATCCGCAACTACCTGCTGCACAGTGATAAAAAAATACTTTTAGGGAGCAGTATTTTTTGTGCGTTATTGATCTTCGTGAATTACTATTATCAACTCGACCGGCTCATTGGAAAAAATAGTTTTTTTGCGGTTAAACTTATTGCCTGGGCATTGGTCTTTACAATTGCTTTTGGCATTCCGGTCTGGCTGCAAAGGCAACTGCACCGGCCGCCGGCTCCTCTCCCCTTTTCCTTTTACGGACTCCTTTTATTTGCCGGCCTGTTATTTGCCCTGAAGTATACGCTCCGTTTTCATTTTAATTTTTCCAGTGATACCGGCCTCAACCATTTCTGGAATAAGATCGTTCATTGGCCGGCCCTTTTAGTTATCGTAAGTACTTCCCTGTTTGTGATGCGTCACTGGTTTATGAAAGAAGAAACAGCCTGGGGTACCCGGAAACAACTGACTGACTGGCGTCCTTACTTGTTGATGTTATTGTTCATGGTGCCGTTGATCTCCCTGGCAGCCACGCAGCCCGATTTTAAGGCTGTGTATCCAAAACTTAATATGGTAGCCCCAAATGGTGCTTTGCATGATATACCAGCCTGGCAGGCCCTGCTATTCGAACTGTCTTATGGTTCTGATTTTCTGACAATCGAATTATTTTTCAGGGGATTTCTTATCCTGGGTTTTGCCCGATGGCTGGGAAAAGACGCGATTCTGCCCGTCGCCATCTTTTATTGCAGCATCCATTTCGGAAAACCGTTGGGAGAATGTATCAGCTCCTATTTCGGCGGACTGTTGTTAGGGATAGTGGTACATAATACAAGATCCATCTGGGGAGGATTGATTGTTCATTTGGGGATTGCGTGGATGATGGAAATTGCTGGAAATTTAGCGAGAAGCTAGCGGCGGGAAGGCCCTTCGATACGTCCCGCAGTAAAGGCTGCTGAACCTCTGAAATAAATATTTAACGGGACTACTCAGGGTGATAAGATCATTCCGCTTTGAAATTAATTAAGAAGAAAATGTTGAATGGAGTGGATATATAAAGTAAAAGTTTTCAGTAGGGGTTGTTTCCTGACAACTGACATCCGACATCTGACAACAGAAAAAATAGCTACAAGCCATAAGCCGGATCCTGTAACACATTTGCATGTGCGGCCTATCATTTATCTGTCCCGGCACTTGCGCACCGGGCTCAATCTGCCTACCCTGTACCGTGCCAGGCCGAAGCCTGTCTTGAGCGAGCCGCTCTCGACCGGTACTATACGTGGCATTTCAGCATGCAAGGTTTACCCGCGAATGATGTTACCATCATAAGCCGTGGGCTCTTACCCCACGTTTTCAACCTTGCCCTCCGTAGCTATAGCGAAGGAGGGCTTGCCCATTGACAATCCCCTTCCGCAATAGCTACATCAGGCGGTAATTTTCTGTGGCACTTTCTCTCTGTCTTTCAACAGGCCGGCTCTTCACCGGTGCATTGCTCTGTGCTGTCCGGACTTTCCTCCTCCCTTTGACAGGAAGCGATAGCCTGGCTTGTAGCAACTACAAAGGTAAACAGGATGATCAGTATTGGAAGAATATTTCTGTGGCCCCGTACCCATAGGCAGGGTGATGGCGATTGACGAAGGATCTGACTTCCTTTTTCAGCCGGAGAATATCATGGATCTCGTCGCGTAACCGGCCTTCTCCCACCCCATGTATCACGATCAGGGATGGCTGATGATGGGCTACGGCAAGGTGGTAGTATTTTTCGAAATTCTTCAGCTGCAACTGGAGCATTTCATAATTATCCATATCCTGCCAGTGGTCCGTAAGCTTTTCAATATGCAGGTCGATCACCGAGCGGGCCGGCTCGAGGTGATGCCGGGCCTTTGAGGCATCATAAATTTTATACCCGGCTTTTGACAACTGGTGTTTCCACGCATTCTCCGATTCCACCACTTCTTCATACGTACGTACCGGGTAAGTTTCGAACAACCGCTGTGAAAATGTGGCCAGATTCTTCTGCTTCAGTTCTTCAATTTTTGCAAAAAGCTGTTTGGGTTTCAGTTTCACCCCGGCTTCAAAATGCGGGGCCATATTCTTATCCGGTTTTGTCAGGCTGAACTCAAAATCAAAACTCGGACTATCGTTGAGCTCACTGAAATCGATATCGTGCAGGTAAAAATCTTCAAACGGCTGTACCGTATTCTTCAGTTCGAAATCAGGCTTACCAAAGAAATGCAGCTTATACACAAAGTTATAAGGCGTTTTCGTATGATTTACCAGGTGAAGCTTGAGTTCCTCCACCACCAGATCACCAAACTCGTCGTGATCCATCACCGGCAAAAACGTAAGCCATACCCCGTCTTCCACCCTCTTGGCCGCAGTATACTTCTCTTTCCGCACATCGTCGATGTACTTCTTCTCCTTTTTTTCCGGCACGAGCTTCTTTTCCGAAAACCGCTTAAAATAAGGAAAATCCACCTGGTCCATATACACCGGATAGCTCACACCCTTGGTCTCCACCATCAGCATTTTATTGTTGATGATTTCCACCACTTTGGCTTCTTCGTTGGAATGAAGGATGAGGACAGTATCGCCGATCTGGTATTTCATTGCAAATTTTTCAAAAGAGAGCAAAGATAAGTACGAAGTACGAAGTACTTCGAACTTCGTACTTAGCTTGCCAGTTTACTCTTCTTATACCCATACAACAAATAAATGACCAGTCCTAAAAGCAGCCATCCGCCAAACCAAAGCCAGTTACTGAGTGACATCCCCGTTAGAAGGTACAAACAGGTAGCTACCCCCAGTAATGGAATCAGGGAGTAATTTTTAACGAAACTGAATACAGCGAGTAAGGCCATCAGTAACCAGAATATCACGGTAGATAGTTTAGCTGTCTTGCTCTGTACAGGATCATTCTCCGAAATAAAAGTGGCGGCGGCCATGTATTTATCCGCGGGTAATGCGGCCGAACGGATCGTGTTGGTTAATTTGATAAAGGAGGAATCCGTCTCATTTCCGGTTACCAGGTATTGCTCAATCGTACCGGCTACCATGGCCGTGTCCGTAAATTTTTCCGGTATCTGGCCAGACAAAGCTTCAACTTTATGCTCGAAACTATAGTCAACCTTATCACTGAAATAGTTTTTGGTAAACAAGGATAATATGACGACCGCCCCGATGATGATCAGCGGAAAGATAATTTTCCCATTCACATACGGCATCGAAAAACGTCCGGCTACTTTTTCTTTTCGCGGGATCAGTAATACACCACCGCAGACCAATACGAAGGCAAAGAGGGTGGCAATACTGGTGAAGTCCAGTACAAAATCCTTATCGGTAAAAAGAATGGGCACGCCTACCACCAGTCCGGTTACAATCGTGGCAAATGAAGGGGTCTGGAATTTAGTATGAATCTTCTGAAATACGGAAGGCAGCAGACCGTCCCTGCTCATACTCATCCAGATACGGGGCTGCCCCATCTGGAATACAAGCAATACACTGGTCATGGCCACCACAGCACAAATTGAAACAAGTATCTGCATCCAGCTGACATTCAGATTACCTGATTCAAAAATAAAAGCCAGCGGATCACCTACCCCATCGAAATTTTTGTAATGTACTGCCCCGGTAAGAACCAGGGTAAGGAGGATGTATACCACGGTACAGATGACCAGGGAAAGAATCATTCCCCTTGGAAGATCACGTTGCGGATTTTTGCTCTCTTCGGCCAGTACACTGACCGCGTCGAAACCGATATAGGCAAAGAAAACACTGCTGACCGCCATCATCACCCCGCCAAACCCGTTGGGCATAAATGATTTTATCCCCTCGTCGTTAGCGGGTGACCAGTTGAATGTAAGTCCGTTTGAAAAAACCAGGTATCCGCCCACCAGAATCACCAGTCCCACAATCGCCAGTTTCAGAATAACCATGACATTACTGAAATTCCGGCTTTCCTTCACCCCTCGGTAAACGAGATAAGTGATCAGCAGGTTGATCACCAATGCCGGCAGATCCAGTATGATCCGCAGTCCACCTAGCCGGGGCGCATTATTCCAGGCGCCAAGCAATTCCGCATTAGTGCTACCACCATCCACCGCGTGTTTAGCTTCAAGGTAACTACAGGTGAGATACTCCGGGACATGCATATTCATCTTACCCAGGAAAGAAGTAAAGTAATCACTCCAGCTGAATGCCACATAGATATTCCCGATCGAGTATTCCATGATCAGTGCCCAGCCGATGATCCATGCAAAAAGCTCACCGAAACTGGCATAGGCATACGTATAGGCACTTCCGGCCACAGGGATACGACTGGCAAATTCAGAATAACAAAATGCGGTAAACGCACAGGCAATCCCGGTAATGATAAAAAGTACAACCACCCCCGGGCCGCCATGAAAAACGGCACTTCCAAGACTACTGAAACTACCGGCTCCAATAATTGCAGCGATGCCGAAAAATGTAAGATCTTTTACAGTCAGCACCCTTTTCAAACCGGAACCATGTGTTTCTTCGGCCGCCAGTTGGGAATCGCTAATAATTTTGTCAATATTTTTCCGGCGAAAAGGGGAGTTT
>CALRQQ020000185.1:0-7008 GCA_943370345.1 Chitinophaga pinensis | reverse complement strand
TCCGCAACTATGCTAAAAAACATTTCAGTACCCATGCGGAAGAATGGCTGATCGATAAAGCACAACTGCTGACATTGACCGCACCTGAGATGACAGTATTGCTCGGTGGTATGCGTGTGCTGAATACGAATTATGATGCGTCTGCACATGGCGTATTCACCAAACAACCCGGTACGCTCAGCAATGATTTCTTTGTGAACCTCATTGACTTTGGTACCACCTGGAAAGCAACCACTGCAACCAACGATATATTCGAAGGCCGCGACCGTAAGACAGGTGAAGTAAAATGGACCGGTACCCGGGTGGACCTCATCTTTGGTTCCAACTCTGAGTTACGCGCCCTTGCCGAAGTATATGCCTGTGATGATGCCAACGAGAAGTTTGTGAACGACTTTGTGGCCGCCTGGGCGAAAGTGATGGAGCTGGATCGGTTTGAGCTTTCGTAAGAGTAAGCAAATTACTACGATAGAATGTCATCCCGAAACGTAGCGAGGGAACTTCATAGGAATGGTGGTCTCAGGGCCACCATTCCTTTTTGGGGAAAATATGATTGATCCAGGTGTCAGTTGGACTTATAGTTCATGCCTTCGTTCATATGGAAGAGGGCATATTTTTTCCCTTCCATATATCCGGGAACATCAGATAGCTGATTTTGTGCTGCCTGTTCACTAATCGGGGTGGAAAATGGCATTTTCCCGGTAGGCGTATTACGGCCGGTAAGAATATCCAGTATGGCATCGGTGGTACAGCCAAAAGTTGCCAGTACAGCTTTAATGTTTCCCTTTTGCTGATCGTTGTAAATTTCATCAATGACCCAGGGGTTGGTGTAGTTGATGATCAGTATTGTTGGCTTTTGGGCACTAAGCTGATTGATATACTTCACATCCACCGCATTTTTCGAAAGAGACAAGTAAAGCGGGGAACCGTCCGCATCAAAAAGGGATTTTGAACCGGAGGTGACCCATACCACGATCTGATCCGCTTCTGCCGGGGTTTTTACAAATTCGATATCATACTGATTTGGGGCAGGAATTACAATGGTACCGGCATTACGCCCTTTCGACTGAAAGTAGGATTCAAAATATAGTTTTACTTTCTTTTTCAAAGGCAATATTTGTTCTTCATTTCTTAGCAAAACAATGGATTTACGAAAAGCCAGATCCGCCCGGGCCTGATATTCAGTGTTGCCTACCACGCGTACAGCCTCTTCGACATCCACGTAAGGGTTTTCAAACAGTCCCAGTTCAAACATTTCCATCAGAAGCAGGTGGACGGAATTGTTGACCAGTTTAATATCGGCCATTCCCTTTTGAATAGTTTCCAGTAAAGGTGTAGGATCGGCGGAGCCGGAGTACAGGTTAACGCCTGCTTCCAATGTTTTCTTATAGCGTTCATGAACCGTCAACTGTTCAGCCCCCCAGGGCATCATTTCAATAGGTCCGGTATCTGAATTGATAATGCCTTTAAATCCGAGTTCTTTTCTAAGCAAATCCTGTAATACTTTTTTATTATATGCATAAGCAATCTTTTCATAGGGGGTGTTGTTGGGGATCGAGTAGTAGGGCATGATCGATGAAGTTCCGGCTTTTATGGCCGCGCTGAACGGGATCAGGTTATTCCTGAACATACCTCCCGGAAACACTTCATTTTTTCCCCAGTTAAAATGGGGGTCCTGACCGCCTTCTGTGGCACCTCCCCCGGGAAAATGTTTAGTGGTAAGTGCCACAGAGGTCGAATTCAGTTTCTGACCCTGAAAACCCAATACGATTTCCGTCATCATACGGGCTACCCAGTTCGCATCCTCTCCAAAGGTGCCTTCCACTCTTTGCCAACGGGGTTCTGTGGCCAGATCGGCCATATACATGTACCCTTTACGTAAGCCAACTGCGGCCCATTCCTTTCTGGCTGTTTCTGCAAAACTCCGGATCAGTTTGATATCTCTGGTGGCAGATAATCCCAGTTCGCCCGGCCAGGTACTGAAACTTGTTTTACCAACACTCAACCCGATCGATGCATCTTTGGTAATATGATTTCTCGGGTTGCTGGCAACAATGGCTGGTATTCCCAACCCATCACTTTCACATAAAGCCTGAAGATTATTGCTCCATTCTGCTATAATTTTTGTGGAAGTATTAACCCGTAAAATAAAGTGGCGAAGATGAAAGCGGGTGACCGCTTTGGTGGTTCCCGCCGCAGACATAACCGGAACAGGTAATGGCTGCCGTGAAAACATGTTTACTGTTTGAATAAGGTCTTCTTCATTAAAATCACTGGTAACAGGTTCGTTCGTCTTAGGGGCTTCAAAACTCCAGTCATTTTTCAACCGGGTACTGCTGATGAGCATGAATCCCACTTTTTCTTCCAGGCTCATTTTTTCAAGCAGATCCTGTGCCCTTACCGGATAAGGCAGACGCCAGTCTTCATATTTATCCAGTTGTCCGTTCCGGTTCAGATCCTTGAATGTTAAAGCACCTATGGTGATGACTTTTGCGGATCGGGTACCGAGTTTGGGTTGTTTGGTCAATTGAGCCTGTGACGGCCGGATCATACATACAATTAAGATAAGAGTAAGCCAGGACTTCATTGCCTTTATTTGTCTGCTGATTATGTCAAATCCACAGTTCCATATGGCTGTCAGCAGGTGTTTGAAGTTACTTATCCATTTAAAATATCAAAAAAATGTTTTGGGCAGTGACAGGATATCTGATGTGATCCCGTTTAGGTGGTCTTTCTCAAGACATTTTGCCGTTATAGCAACGTCTCTTTTTAGTTTAAAGGAAGTATAAACTTGTTTGCACTTCCCTTAAACTAAAAAGGCCCCCAACAATAGTTGAGGGCCTTGTGCCCAAGACTGGATTCGAACCAGCACACCCTTTCGGGCGCTACCACCTCAAAGTAGTGCGTCTACCAATTTCGCCACCTGGGCAGGTAAAAAAAGAACTTTAACTCCAGAATCCGGATCACCTTTTTAGGGGGTCGCTGGATGGGTTGCAAATATACAGGGTTTATTTTTTCAGAACAATTCTGAATGTGGTTCCTTTTCCGGTTTCGGAATTTTTTACAAATATTTCTCCCTGATGATAATGTTTAATGATCCGGCGGGAGAGACTCAGTCCAAGTCCCCAACCCCTTTTTTTGGTGGTAAACCCGGGCTTGAAGACCCGGTCAATATTCTGTTTGCTGATACCCTTGCCGGTATCGGTAACATCAATAAAAACAAAGCGCCCATCACTATCGATCTCCGCGGTAATACTGCCCTGGCCTTCCATAGCATCGAGCGCATTTTTAAGCAGATTTTCGATCACCCAGTCAAATAAAGGCGGCGATACCCGGGCGATCATTTCGGTATGGCCGTGTGTATTGACCGTAAAACTGATCCGTCCGGCCGCTCTTTTCCGCATATAGTCCACCATATTATTGACCTGGGTTACCAGGTCACGTTCCTCCAGTTGAGGGGTGCTGCCGATCTTGCCAAAACGGTCGGATACCAGCCGCAGCCTGTCTACATCCTTCTCAAGCTCCTGGGCAATTTTTTCACTACCTGGGGTCTCTTTAAGCATTTCCACCCAGCCTTCCAGTGAGGATACCGGTGTGCCCAGCTGATGGGCTGTTTCTTTGGCCATACCGGCCCATACCTGGTTCTGCACCGATCGGTAACTGCTGCGCAGGGAGAGTAACGTGATCAGGATAAAAAGGGCGACTATGCCCAGTTGTACAATAGGATAGTACCGCACTTCGTCCAGCAGGGACGATTCTCCGTAATAATACCGGTTCTTTATGCCGGGATCCTTAGGGTCGGTCCATTCGATCCGATTGCCCTTCGATCGGTATGCTTTCATCATTTTGATCACATACCCGGAATCCCTGGCTGCTTTGGCCGAATCGAGATTGACATAGGAAAGGATCCTGTCTTTCTCATCGGTCTGGATAATGGGGATCACTTTATTACCCGTGGTGATCCGGGTGGCAAAAGTGATATCTGCATCAAAAGGAGCATTGATCAGGAATTGCCCGGCATCGATCCATTGTTCCACTTTTTCGCGCTCTTCCCTGGCAATTTTCCGGGCCAGGTATTGTGAATAGAAAATGGTGCCGCTCACAATCACGATTGCCAGCAGGGCCAGGAGGGTGCGCCAGTTGATGAATTGCCTGAACATGTTTCGAATTTAGCGAGGATAGACCGGCTTCCCGTATTTTTGGAAAAATTTTTTACACCCATTGCCGCACTCACCCCACGTTGCTGTTGTAATACTGAACTGGAACGGCCAGCATTACCTGGAAAAATTCCTGCCCTTTGTAATGGCCACCCGCTATGACTCGCTGGAGGTCATTGTAGCGGATAATGGCTCCACCGATCAGTCCGTTGCTTTTCTGCAGCAGCATTATCCAACCGTCCGTTGTATTGTCCTGGGTCAGAATTATGGTTTTGCCAAAGGCTATAATGAAGCCCTGAAACAGGTGAACGCGGATTACTATGTATTACTGAATTCGGATGTGGAAGTGGGGCCGGACTGGATCAGTCCGATGGTACATCTGCTGGAAAATGATACACAAATAGCCGCCTGCCAGCCCAAGATCCTGGCTTTTTCGGATCATAAAAGTTTTGAGTATGCCGGCGGGGCAGGGGGGTGGCTGGATAAATATGGGTATCCCTTTGCCAAAGGCCGCATCTTTGATGTCACTGAAGAAGATAAGGGACAATATGATCAGTCAGAACCCATTTTTTGGGCCAGCGGGGCCGCATTATTCATCCGTGCAGGGGTTTTTCACGAAGCGGGTGGTTTTGATGGATATTTCTTTGCCCATCAGGAAGAGATCGATCTCTGCTGGCGGATCCAGCTGATGGGCTATAAAATTTTTTCCTGCCCGGCCTCCGTAGTTTACCATGTAGGCGGGGGTACCTTACCCAAAGGCAACTCGCTGAAGACCTATCTGAACTTTCGCAATAACCGGATCATGCTGTCGAAGAACCTGCCATTCCGGAAAAAACTCTGGATCGTACCGGTCCGCAATTTTCTGGATGCGCTTTCTGCCTGGAAAGGGTTGCTTTCCGGAGATGGCGGCTATTTTGTTGCGATCATCCGGTCGCACCTGGCATATTCAAAATGGTGGTTATTTTACCAGCATAAAAGTGTTTTTCCGGTCAAAAAAGAAGGAGCACTTAGCGGCTATTCCAAAAAGAACATGATCTGGCAGCATTTTGTGCGAAAGCGAAAGCATTTTGATGAAATTATCGGCCACCGAAAATGATTTTTTTCCATTGAAACCCTATTTTTGCATCACAAAATTTTTGTATGACTCAAAACACTGAATACCAACAGGAACTCAAAAAAGTACAGGATCAGGATTTTACCCATAACTGGGTGTCTTCTTCAGGTTTTCTTTTTTACCTGCAGGTGGCCTGTATCGTGGCTTTTGTTTTCGGTGCCTGTACCATGTTGTACAACAAGCGTTACAGTAAGATCGACGTTCCTGTTCAGGAAAGCAGCCAATACACGCCTAAGTACAAATAATTTTTGCAAAAAGTTTTTTTAAAAAAGGCATAAGCCTTATTTTTGCAACCCGCTGCTGAAAAGCAGTGGATTAGAAAGAAAAAAGTTCTTTAAGATACTCCTCCTTCGCCCATGGCTTCGGAGGATAAAAGCGGAAGTAGCTCATTTGGTAGAGCACGACCTTGCCAAGGTCGGGGTGGCCGGTTCGAGCCCGGTCTTCCGCTCAAAGTCCTCTCTTGATCAAGAGGGGATTTTTTTTTCCTCCTTGATTGAAACTACGGAGGACGATGTCCATCTTTGCAAATGCTAAAGAGGACCAAGCCCTGGTGGTGGAATTGGTAGACACGCAGGACTTAAAATCCTGTGGCCAGCAATGGCCGTATCGGTTCAACTCCGATCCGGGGCACTATTTGGAAAGCGACTTCTACGGGAGTCGCTTTTTTATTGTGCTGAAATTATCGACGCAAAGTTGAGGTCGGTAGTCGTGAGTTATTAGTCAATAGCCCCTGCTGACACAGTTTTACGTGATCTGTGTTATCCGTGGCCCAACTGCCGCAGGCAGCAATTGCGCAGCAAATCCCTTCGTGTTTTTTAGTGTATTTCGTAGCTAATCCGTCCTGCAGGGGCAACATCCAGCAGCATAAGGAAAGTGTGATCAAAACGTATACGTAAACTCAATCCTGCCCGTGATCTGCTTGTCACTGTTGAACAGGACCTCTTTTGTCTTCAGGCCTTTTTCATTGTAGATATATCTCCAGATCAGATAGCCCAGATGCAGGCTGGAAGTTGTGGTGGTCTTCTGTGCCACCCGCCCGTTGTCATCATATTCAAACATCACATCCGGCATGAGTTTTTTCAGTCGGGTATTGAAACGAACGATATCCAGGAGTCGGTGCTGATCGTCATAATAGTAATAAAGATACCCGGTCTCAACGCCTTTGCGGTACGTACGCTCATCACCGGTATTGCCGTCTTCATCAGTGGCAAAACGGACTTCCAGACTGTCCACACTGGTGGAGGCACCGCTATTGCTGATCACCCGCCACATGGTAATTGGACGGCCTTTTTCATTATAATACCACCAATGGGTTTCGGTATGATTAAAGGCATTAGCGGAATCCAGCACCTTGTTCTCCACTTTACTCACCCGGCCAGCGGCATCGTAACTATAAAAAGTGATACTCTGGATGTCTGCGGCCGAATCGGTGATGCTGATGACTCGTCCCTGTTCGTCGAAACGGGAGAGTGTAACGGCTTTATTGAAATTACGGATGGCCGATAGCCGGAGCAGACGACCATTTTCTTTTACTTCCTGTACTTCGGTGAAATCGGTGGCTTTTACCCCCTTGTTGTCATACCCCGTGGCGGTGACCATCCGAACTTTCTGGTTCAGGTAGGTCTGCATCAGCTGATTGGTTTCTAGCGTGCCGACAATGTCATCATAGTAATACTGGGCCTGCAGGGCCAGGCTGCTGAAAACCAGAACAGGGAACAGGAGGAATTTCATGGGCTGAAT
>CALRQQ020000184.1:0-7020 GCA_943370345.1 Chitinophaga pinensis | reverse complement strand
ACAAAGATCGCCGGACCCGCTGCTTTTATCTTATCCCCCAACCAGGCTCAGACCGTTATCAGCAACCTGGTACAGGGCACCTATGTATTCCGTCTGACCGTGACCGATAACAGTGGTGCTACTGCAGAGGCTTTCGTTACTATTACTGTAAACAGCATTTCCAACCTGGCCCCTTCGGCCAATGCCGGAAGCGATCAGACGATCACTTTACCAGTGAATACTGTTACCCTTACCGGTAGTGGTACAGACCCGGATGGAAGTATTGCCGCTTATACATGGACTAAAATTTCCGGCCCTGCCGCAGGCGTTATTGCCACAGCGGATCAGGCACAAACCGCGATCAATAACCTGATACAAGGCACCTATGTATTCAGTCTTACCGTGACGGATAATGCAGGTGCCACTGGTGTGGATTATATCACGGTAACGGTCCTTGCCGGTGCCAACCAGGCACCTTCCGCGAATGCCGGTGCCGACCAGACCATAACCCTCCCGGTAAATACAGTGACCCTGACCGGCGCTGCCACTGATCCGGATGGATCCATTGTATCCTATCTCTGGACCAAGATCAGCGGACCAGCCACGTTCTCGATCAATAATCCCACCCAGGCACAGACCAATATTACCAATCTGGTGCAGGGGGTATACGTTTTCCGCCTGACGGTAACAGATAATAATGGAGCAACAGCTGATGCGTTTGTAACCATCAATGTAAATATTGCGCCGAATCAGGTTCCCGTAGCTAATGCGGGCAGTGATCAGAGTATCATTTTACCGGTAAATACAGTAACTCTGAGTGGTTCAGCTACAGACCCCGATGGTTCCATTGTATCTTACCTGTGGACCAAGATCAGCGGACCGGCTACTTTCACCATTGTATCACCGGCACAGGCACAGACTGCGATCAATAATCTGGTGCAGGGCATTTATGTGTTCCGCCTGACAGCAACTGATAACAGTGGTGCTACTGCGGATGCATTTGTAACTATTACCGTAAATGCTGCCCCCAATCTGCCGCCGGTAGCCAGTGCAGGTTCTGACCGGATCATTACTTTACCGGTCAATAGCCTGACCTTAACCGGCAGCGGTTCCGATAATGATGGTACGATCAGTGCTTATCAGTGGAACAAGATTTCAGGTCCGGCCCAGTTTGTGGTCCTGAGTCCAACCCAATCGCAAACCCTGGTGAATAACCTGGTGCAGGGTACATATCAGTTCGAACTGAGAGTAACCGATAATCTGGGTGCCACCGGACGCGATACAATAACTGTGATCGTTAACCCGGCTGCTCCTTCCAACCAGTCTCCGGTAGCGAATGCCGGGTCGAATCAGACGATCACCCTTCCGGTAAATACCCTAACCCTGACGGGCAGTGGTACAGATGTGGATGGACTGATCGCCACCTATCAATGGAATAAAATTGCCGGACCGGCCACTTTCACGATCGTTACACCGGCCCAGGCACAAACCGTGATCAATAGCCTGGTGCAGGGTACTTACCAGTTTGAACTGACCGTAACCGACAACCTCGGCGCTACCGGCAAGGATACCGTGACCATTACGGTAAACCCGGCCATCGCAGTCAATCAACCGCCGGTCGTAAATGCGGGCAATGATCAGACCATTGCACTGCCGGTGAATACTGTGAATGTACTTGGCAGTGCAACTGATACGGATGGCAATATCACTGCTTATCAATGGACCAAAATTTCAGGACCGACTTCCTTTACGATTGTGTTCCCGACACAGCCACAGACCACGATCAATAACCTGGTGGAAGGCACGTATCAATTTGAACTGCGTGCAACAGACAACCAGGGTGCCACCGGAAGAGATACGGTTACGATCATTGTGACCGGTGCACCAAACATCGCACCTGTGGCCAATGCAGGACCTGTTCGGATGATGACCCTGCCTACAAATTCTATTACACATACCGGTAGTGCAACCGATGCCGATGGCACGATTGCCGGTTACCGCTGGAGTTATGTAAGCGGACCTGCCCAGTACAACATAGTAAATCCTGATCAGGTGCAGACCATTTTCACTGACCTGGTGGAAGGTATATATGCATTTGAACTGGCCGTAACTGATAACCGCGGTGCAATTGGCCGCGATACTGTAACTGTTACCGTAAAAGGATCCGGCAGCCTGTTAAAACAAGTGTACCCGAATCCGGCAACAGACCAGATCAACATCAAGGTCAATGCGGCCAATGCTCGCACGTCACTGGTGATGAATATCTATGACAGCCGCGGAGTAAGCATCTATTACAAAGCATTACCGGTAGGCCAGCCTGTTCTTACAGAAACGGTTGGATTGGCAAAACTGCCGAATGGCATGTATGTTATCGAAGTCATGGCAGATGGCGCTAACCGGTCGACCATGAAATTTGTAAAACAATAAAACAAACCCTAAGCATTACGGAAAAGCCGCTTCATTAGAAGTGGCTTTTTTGTTTTAGCTGGCAGGGGAAAAGAATAAAAAAAGGGTCATACTCATCTTTTAGTATGACCCTTCGTGGAGAATACCGGAGTCGAACCAGTGACCTTTCCGAATTCCATTCGGGACGCTCTAGCCAACTTTCCCGATCAGTTCCTCAATATACTTTCTGCTTTTCTTCGCTTTAATTGCCTTTTCCCTGCTGGTCGCTTCAGAACGTGTTTCAAATTGCTCTATGTACTTCAACTCCCAGTCTTTCGCTTTTTTGGTGGAAAGGCTACCACTGTTCCGGTGTCTGTACAGGCGGTCATCCAGATTCTCCGTATGACCAATATAATACTGGTCATTGGTTTTTGAATAAATGATATATACGGTATATGACATAAAAAAAGTCATACTGCTTTTTAGTATGACTTTAGTGGAGAATACCGGAGTCGAACCGGTGACCTCTTGCATGCCATGCAAGCGCTCTAGCCAACTGAGCTAATTCCCCTTCCTTATTTTATTGTCGACTATGACCTTCCCGAATTCCATTCGGGACGCTCTAGCCAACTGAGCTAATTCCCCTGCTTGTTTGGGAGTGCAAATATAAAGGGGTAAATCAATCGTACCAAAAGAAAATGAACAGAAAAATACTCAGGAAATCACGGATTCAGAGCGGGGATGATGTATCGCTGCAGAACTTCTGATGATCATATCTGTAGACAATACCCGGGTCTGAAAATCAGTTACCGGCCGCTTACTTTCGATCAATTCCAGTAAGAGGTTGGTGGCCACTTCGCCCATCTCAAAGGCAGGCTGTTTCACTACGGTGAGCGGAGGATCGAGTAATTCGGTGAGTTCACTATTGGAAAAACCAACCAGTGCCACATCACCCGGTACCGACAAGCCCCTGGTACGCAGGGCCCGCAAGCACCCCGTTGTCAGCTTATCGGCCGCAGCAAAAATTGCATCAGGAGGGTTCTTGAGTGCAAATAATTCATCCATCGCCTGGTCCATCTCAGCCGATACCATTCCCCCATGCTGGCAATACCGGATCAGTGATTCGTCCGGTTCTATCCCGTTTTTTGACAATGCGGCTTTATAACCTGCCAGCCTTTCTTTACCAATGGAAAGTGAAACTTTATTACATAAAGTGGCTATCCGTTTATACCCGCATTTAACCAGGTGTTCCGTGGCGTCATAAGCACCTTTGAAATTATCGGCAATGACCTTATGGGTCTGGATCTCATCCACGATCCGGTCAAAGAACACGATCGGCATTCCCCGGTCATGCAGGTCCTTGAAACAATTGAAATCCTTCGTTTCGGTTGACACGGAAATGATCAGCCCATCCACGGAACGTGACGTGAGATACTGAAGATTCACCAACTCCTTCTCGGCTGATTCATGACTTTGAGAAATAATTACATTATACCCGTTTGCATTGGCGATCGATTCGATCCCGTTGATCACCTGTGAAAAATAGCTGTTGGCCACTTCACAAACGATCACGCCGATCGAACGGCTCCGCCGCTCTTTCAGACTAAGTGCAATGGGATTAGGGTGGTAATTGATCTTTTCCGCATATTCCAGAACGATCTTCTTGGTCTCCGGACTGATCTCGTAACTGTCACGCAGGGCCCTGGACACGGTGGACGTGGACAATCCGAGCGCTTTGGCGATATCTTTTATAGTTACAGCTTCAAACTTCATGTCTGTTTCCGGTGGTTTTGCAGTCGGTTTCAGGGTGCTCCCGGCTGATACCCCTGAAAGACCTGTAAATTACCCTATTTGCTGCAAATTCAGGCGGTTGTCATATGATTACCGTGAAACTGGCAAACTTCTTTTATTTCATTGGCTAAAAAGATCTGTTATCCGTACACGTTGCCGGGAACGATTGCGTAAAAAAAATACTAATAATCAGCGACTTATAAAAAAGAACGTAGTAGACTTGCTATGCCGATTATTGAAAATAACGACAGAAAACTGCTTGCCGAATTGAAAAGATGCTTTAACCCCGGTTGCTATCATTCAAAAAAAAATCTACCTATTGGATGAAGACAATCACTTCTTTTCGGATCCCGGCGCCGTCATTTTCTGCATTTATTCCTCCTATTCATTGTACGGTCCTTTATTTAATCAAATAGGTATGGACACCTGATATGGAGGGTAACGGCAAAAGACCTTAGTGTTATTTATTCTGCTTATCAATTAAAAACTGCATTATGAACCGAAGATTCCATTTGAAAGGACTTTTCATGCTATTGATTGCTTTGATTCCCCTGCAGGGATTAATGGCACAAACCCGGCAAGTGACGGGTACTGTAATTTCCTTCGAAACCAAACAGCCATTACAAAGTGTTACAGTAACCATCAAGGGGGGTAAAACGGGAACCTCAACGGATGCCAACGGAACATTCAAAATCAATGCAAAAGATAATGATGTACTCGTTTTCTCCAGCATTTCGTTTACTACTACAGAAATCCGGGTTGGCAAAAACAGTACTCTGGCTGTTACGCTCTATTCTGATGCCAAGGCACTGGATGATGTAGTGGTTGTGGGATACAGTACCATTAAGCGAAAAGACCTTACAGGTTCTGTTTCTTCTGTAAACTCCAAACAGCTGAAAGATTTCCCACTCTCGTCAGCAGCTGAAGCGCTCCAGGGGAAACTGGCAGGTGTACAACTGACATCCAGTGAAGGGGCTCCGGGTGCGGAAATCATAGTCAGGGTTCGTGGTGGCGGATCCATCACACAAGACAATTCACCTTTATACATTGTAGATGGCATCCAGGTTGAAAACGCACTTGCCGTTATTTCTCCCCAGGACATTGCCTCCGTGGATGTGCTGAAAGACGCTTCCACCACGGCGATCTATGGTGCCCGCGCTGCCAATGGAGTGGTTATCATTACTACTAAATCAGGCCGCAATGGTAAAACCCAGATCAGCTATAATGGATCAATCGGTTTTCGGCAACTTCCTAGATTTATGGATGTCATGAAACCTTATGACTTTGTTGTGTGGCAGTATGAAAGAACACGTGGAAGCGCTACCGACAGTTCCTCTTTTGCACAGACGTATGGAACCACGTGGGATACACTTGCCAACTATAAAAACATTGATTTTATTAACTGGCAGGATCAGGTATTCGGCCGGAAAGCTGCATTCTCCACCCATAATGTATCCATGAGTGGCGGAAATCAGACCACAACATTTAACCTGAGCCTGACGGCCAATAAGGAAGACGGAATTCAGATTGAATCCGGATTCAACCGGAAACTGCTGAATTTCAAACTTGACCATAAAGCCTCTGACAAACTCAGGGTTGGTTTTACAGCCCGCTATCTTGACCAGGAAATTCAGGGTATAGGCACTACTAATACAGGTACCCGAACCACCAACCGCCTTCGGCATACCATCAACTACCGGCCATTTGAATTGCCCAGAGATGGATTTGGTATAGATGATTTTGATGAAGCCTATTACCTGGCATCTGCAGGTGCTACCAATCCGGTGATTTTAACCGAAGCAGAATACAGAAGACAATATACCAAAGCTGTATATCTGACTGCTTATGCCAATTATAACATTCTTAAAAACCTGAGTTTCCGTTCCACGGCTGGTTTTGATAACGCGAATATCCGCACCGATCAGTTTTACAGTAAGATCACAGGAACAGCCCGTAACGCGGCCTCCCTGCCTGTCGCCATGATCGGGCAGCAGAATAATTACACCATCAGTAATTCCAATACGCTGCAATACCAGTTAACAAACTTCAAAAAACACCATGATATCACCGTGCTTGCCGGCCAGGAAATTGTGGATGTGCGTTCCAAACAAAACTCGGTAGAAACCCGCTATTTCCCAGCTGAGATTTCTCCGGAAAAAGCGCTGGCAAACATGGGGCTGGGTTCAGCGCCCACCGGATCTACTCAGCCGCTCCCGACATCTTTTGAAGAGCCCCCTGCCCGGATTGCTTCGTTCTTCGGGCGTATGAGTTATGCCTTTGATGACAAATACCTGATGAATTTCAATGTCCGGGCTGACCGTTCTTCAAAATTCAGTTCAGAGAACGGAACACTGGTATTCCCATCTGGTTCGTTTGCCTGGCGTTTTTCCCGTGAAAAATTCATGGAAAAACTGACCTGGCTGAATGATGGCAAAATCCGCTTCGGTTATGGATCAGTAGGTAATAACAGGATTGGTAATCTCTTATACCGCCAGTTATATGGTGTAACAGGCCAGTATGCCTTCAACCACTCCATTCTGCCCGGATTTGCCCCTTCTGCATTGGCTAACCCCGACCTGAGGTGGGAGAAAAACACTACCCAGAACCTTGGATTGGATTTAGCTTTGTTTAAAAATCGTTTACAGATTACAGTTGACGCCTATAAAAACACCGCTAAAGATCTGTTACTTGCCGTAGCTATACCACCTACATCCGGCTATACGAGTCAACTACAGAATGTGGGTGCTACTTCAAATAAGGGTATTGAATTTCAGTTGAACGCCACTGCAGTACAAAAGAAAATGTTTACCTGGACATCAAATTTCAATATTGCATTTAATAAAAACAAAGTAGAAAGCCTGGGAG
>CALRQQ020000183.1:0-7042 GCA_943370345.1 Chitinophaga pinensis | reverse complement strand
GATGGAGGCATTGTAAAAAAATCAAAGATCCGTAATATCTATTACGGACAGACCCTGACCGAACCGGTGGAGCAGAAAACCGTAGAACAGATGCCTGAAGGGCCCTTTGCCCTGATCGTGGGCCGGTTGGTGGGCTTCAAAGGACATGGCCTTTTGATCGAAGCCTGGAAGAAAGTGCATGCAGCGGTGCCGGAATTGAAATTATGTATTGCCGGTAACGGGGAACTCTATGAGGTATTGGACAAACAGATCAGGGAAGCGGGACTGGAAAAAAATGTACTCCTGCTGGGGCATGTACCCAATCCACACCCCCTGATGCAGCAATCGGTCTTTACCCTGGTGACTTCTGTTTGGGAAGGGTTTGGGCTGATCCTGCTGGAGAGCTGGTTGCATAAAAAAGCGATCGTGGCGTTTGACGCACCGGCGATGAATGAAGTGATCGATCATGGACTGAACGGACTCCTGGCCCCGGCCGGGAATACCGATGAGCTGGCAAACCAAATCATTTATCTTTACCGGCAGCCCGGACTGGCGGCGCAATTCGGAGCGAATGGGCATCAGAAACTGCATGGGTATTATACCCTGGCCAGGATGACCGATGAAACCGAAGAAGTGTATCAACAGATTGTAAATCGCTAAAAGGAAACCGACGGATGGAATACGGGGAATTTTCGACCTTCAATATGATCAGGACCCAGGACTTTTTCCTGGTGCCCCTTTGTCTGATCTTATTGTTGTTCTTTATCCGGGCCATGTATCTGAGCTATAAGGATACGACCGCACAACGTTATATATTGCCGGCGTTCTTATTACGGATAGTGGGAGCCACGATCTATACCATGGTGATCCACTATTATTATGGGTTTGGCGACAGTCATAATTATTACCAGGGGGTGTTAGACCTCCACCATGCGGTTTCGGATGACGGGTCTTTTATCAATGATATCTACGGAAAACTGAAACTGGAGCCAACTGATCGGCTCTTCCCGTATTTCTACTATGACGGGTACGGAGTAAGTCATTATTATATGCAGGAAGTGCGTACCTATAATGTATCCCGGTTCGCCCTGCCTTTTTCATTAATCTTTAATAAAAGCTTTCTCTGTATTTCCTTTTGTATCAGTTTTCTCTCCTTTCTGGGGTCCTGGCGGATCTTTAAAATGTTTTATGAACTGTATCCCACATTACATAAAAAAATCGCCCTGGCCACCCTCTTCCTGCCCTCCCTTTTATTCTGGGGTACCTCTCTATTGAAAGACCCGATCTGTATTGCTGCGCTTGGATTTTTCACCTATGCCTGTTATTCGGCATTGATCAAACGGAAGAATATTACTGGTTCAGTAATCACCATCCTGATAACCGGTCTGGTACTCAACAACCTCAAACCCTATATCCTGCTTTGTATGTCGGCGGTATTCCTCCTCTGGGTATTCCTGAGGGTAAGGGATAAGATTGAAGACAAGACCATGCGGATCGTCTCCACATCCTTTTTTGTGGGAGCAGCCCTGGCGGTGGGTTTCTTTCTGTCCAATAGTCTGGCAGACTCCGAAGCTGCGCAGTTCTCTTCCGATAAATTGCTGGGTACCGTTCAGAAACAACAGGCCATTTTCAGCAGCAGCGGCGAGGATGATGGTGGTGGCGGGGGCTCCAAATTCTCTGTAGCCAAAGCGGAGAGTCCCCTTCAATTGGCGGCCTCTTTCCCCTTGGGGATTGTCAATACTTTTTTCAGGCCCTTTCCCTGGGATGTGCGGTCGGCGGTGGCCATTCTCTCGGCATTGGAAGCTTTTGCTTTCCTCGCCCTGACCTGGATGTGTTTCCGCCGTATTGGCATCAAGGGTACCTTCAATATGATTTTTTCCGATCCGGTGATCGCCTTCTGTTTTATTTTCGCGATCCTGTTTGGGGGAATTATCGGATTGACCACGGTAAATTTTGGCGCCTTATCCCGGTATAAAATACCCTGTATCCCCTTTTATGCCATGGCCTTTATCCTGATCATGCATAAATCCGGAAAATTCAATCAACCTTATATCTTCAGCAAACGTTTATTCTAAGTTGAATAAGTAGCACCCGGACAGGGATCCTTTTTCTCCTGTCCAACCCGAACCATTCATCATATCATTACCCAAACACCATGTGCGGCATTGCAGGCTCTGTAAACTTTAATTTAGACATTCCACGGCTGACCAAAGATCTCTGGCACCGGGGCCCCGATGAACAGGCCACCTGGTCGGATGAGAATGTGCAGTTGCACCATCACCGGCTGGCCATCCTGGATATTGCCAGCGGCAAACAGCCGATGCATTTCCAGGACCTGACCATCATCTTCAATGGCGAGATCTACAATCACCTGGAAGTACGAAAGAAACTGGGACTGGTCTGCAGCACGCAATCAGATACAGAGACCATTCTGCATGCGTACACCAAACTGGGGCCTTCCTGCCTGCATGAATTTGAAGGCATGTTCGCTTTTGCGATCTATGATAAAGCAAAGAAGGAATTGTTCCTGGCCCGCGACCGGGCCGGTAAAAAACCATTGTACTATTATTCGGATGGAGAAAAACTGGTCTTTGCCAGTGAGCTGAATGCACTCGCCGGGCAACTTCCGCTGGAGATCGACGACAATGCCGTTTACCAATACCTGTATGCGGGGTATTTTTTCCAGTCCTTCATGCCTTACCAGCAGGTGAAAAAACTGACCGCGGGCAGTTATGCCATCATCCGTACACAGGAGTTAACGGTAGAAGTGACCCGCTGGTGGACGATTCACCCGTTCTATCTGCAGCACAGCAAGGACAGTTTTGAAGAGGCACTCGAAAAGACCGATCACTTACTCAAAGCCGCGGTCAAACGCCGGATCGAATCCTCCGATCTTGAAGTGGGTTCCTTTCTCAGCGGGGGGATCGATAGCGGACTGGTAACGGCCATGGCCAGTGAGTATAATTCCAGACTCAAGACCTTTACTGTTTCATTTGCCGGCGGTGAATATGATGAAGCTCCATTGGCCAAACTCGTGGCCGACCGGTATGGGACTAAACACCACGAGATCGTGATCGGTTTTGATCACCTGCTCGATGATGTGGAACATATACTCCGGAATTATGGGTTGCCTTTTTTCGACAGTTCGGCTATTCCCAGTTACTATGTGAGCCGCGAAGCCCGTAAGCACCTCACGGTCATTCTCAATGGTGACGGGGGGGATGAGATCTTTGGCGGCTACCGCAGGTACGTACCCTTTGCCCGCTATGATTTTTTTAAAGCAGGCGGATTGATCAAGAACCTGTCCAGCCTGGTGTTTCCGCTGATGCCCATCTCGCACGACAAAAAGAATAAATACAACTATCTCTACCGGCTGATCGACCTTGCCCGTAAGGAAGGACTCGATACTTATTTTTCCTCGACCCTTGATATTTTCGAGGACCATACCGATCAGCTTCGGGGTAACCGGGATTATTCGCTCCGCAGCATTCAATCCTCTTTCGATCAGATCAACCGATCCCCGATCACCGGTATGCAGAAAATGCTGAACCTGGATTTCGACCATATCCTGGAAGCCAACCTGCTGGTGAAAATGGATATCGCCACAATGGCCCATTCCCTGGAAGGCCGTAGTCCGATGCTGGCAAAAGACATCCTGGAATATATACCCGGTCTGCCCGATCAATATAAAGTAAAAGGAACGCAGACCAAATATCTCCTGCGTACCTTATCTGAAAAATACCTCCCGTCCGAACTGATCCATCAGCCCAAACGCGGGTTCGAGATACCATTGAAGAAATGGATCGATGGCGAGTTAAAAGACCTTATTGCGAGCTATATCCTTGCTCCCAATGCCTATTGCCGCAGTTTCATGCAGCCCGGCTTTATTGAAAATCTCTGGGCCAATAAGATCCAGACCGGCGCGGAAAAAAGAGCCAAAATGATCTGGACCATTTTCGCACTGGAGGTGTGGTACCGGAAGTGCTATTTGAAGAAGTGAGGAAAGCGAGAAGCAAGAAGCAAGAAGCAAGAAGCGAGAAGGGGGTGGAAGCAAAGGTTGTTATTTATCATTTAGATTCCTCTTTACGTCGGAATTACAATAGGGGTAGTAATTGCCGGACTTATCCCTCCTTTGTCGGGATGACAAGTCATTCTTAGAAATCCTGCACCTTTTTTTCTTCTGCTATGTCACGACTACTAACTACGAACTACTAACTCCCGACTTTCACAAGAAGATGCCTAAACTCCTTAGAATCACCACCGCCCCCATCTCCCTCAACGTACTCCTGCCGGGGCAGATGAAGTATATGCGCGAACAGGGGTTTGATGTACTGATGGTGAGCAGTGATGGACCGGAACTGAAAGCGGTACTGGAAAGGGAAGGATGCCGTCATCATATTATCCCGATGACGCGGAAGATGAGTCCGTTGGCGGATCTGCGTTGTTTATGGTTGCTCTACCGGTTGTTCCGGAAAGAGAAACCGGATATCGTGCATTCGCATACACCCAAGGCCGGCTTACTGGCCATGTTAGCGGCAAAAATGGCGGGTATTCAACTCCGGTTACATACGGTGGCCGGATTGCGATATGTGACTACAAAAGGCATGAGCCGCCGTATACTTATAGCCATGGAAAAGCTCACCGGCATGGCCGCCACACATGTATGGCCCAACAGTGCTTCCATGAAAGCATTCATTGAAGCCAATCACCTGGTGGCTTCCCGCAAGCTGGAAGTGATCGGAAAGGGATCCAGTAACGGGGTAAACCTGTCAAGATACAACCGGGCTGCATTAAAGCCGGAGAAGCTGGACCAGGTAAAGGCACAGATCAACTATGACCCTTCCTTGTTTTATTTTTTATCGGTAGGACGGATCGTACATGATAAAGGAATGGATGAATTGTTGCAGGCTTTTTCACGCATACATCAGTTGTATCCTCAGACCCGGCTTGTTATCGTAGGTGCTTTTGAAGATGAAGTCGATCCAGTATCTGCTACGGCGCGTGAAATGATACAAACCCATCCTGCTGTGATCGCAGCCGGATGGAGTGATGCGGTGGAATATTTCATGGCACTCTCCAATGTGCTCGTTCACCCCTCTCACCGCGAAGGATTTCCCAATGTATTGATGCAGGCCGGCGCGATGGGTTGTCCCATCATCTGTTCGGCTATTGATGGCAATATTGATATCGTTACACACCAGGTAACCGGATTACGCTTTACCGTCCGGAATGAAGACGAATTATTCCGGCAGATGCAGATGGCGGTGACTCAACCGGCATCACTGGAAAGCTATGCACAACAGCTTCATCAGCAGGTGCAAACGTATTATGATCAGCGGGTGGTACATGACCTGCTGCGCAGCAGATATCTCCAACTGCTTGCTGTTCAATGAGTTTTATTTAAAACGTGGTTTTACGATTAAGGGGAAAGTACTAGTACCCGATTTCCTCTTTTAGTGGCCTGAATGTTTTGGAAGGCATATCTGCCGTATTACTTTTGATTTATCCAAAATCCAGGTCAATGAAAACCACATTGAAAAAACCAGTAGCCATTGTCGGCTATTCCGGCCACGCTTTCGTAATCATCGATATCCTGCTGAGTGCAGGACGGTTGGTGACCGCCTATTGCGACTCCGAAGAAAAGGAGTTCAATCCCTATCATTTAAAATATCTCGGAAAGGAAAGCGATGTGATCCACAAGCTGAGGGATTATGATTTCTTCGCCTGTGTGGGCCATAACGGGATCCGTGAAAAGATCCATACCAACCTCAGTCAGTACCTCGGTAATCCGATCAATGCGATCCACCCGAGTGCAGTGATCTCTGCCTCCGTCAAACTGGGCGAAGGGGTAATGATCGCAGCCAATGCGACCCTTAATCCATTAGTGGAGATCGGTCGTGGTGTGATCTGTAATACATCCACCAGTATCGATCATGAATGTATCATCGGCGACTTCACCCATATAGCGCCGGGTGCTGTATTGTGCGGAAATGTAAAAGTCGGACGCAACAGTTTCATTGGTGCCAATTCCGTGATCCGACAGGGCATTGTGATCGGTGATAATGTTACCATCGGTGCGGGTACCGTCGTGGTCAAAGATGTACCCGATGGAGCCACGGTAGTTGGTAATCCTGCGAAGAATCTGGTTAAGAAACCAGTCCGCAAACTCATTGCCGTTTAAAGGCTGCCTCATATTATTTTTTATAACCCGGCTGACGCCGGGTTTTTTTTTGGCCATGAATGGCTGATGGAATTTTGACGAAGGCAAATATTTTATCCCGCAGGGATATACCGTGTTTCTGGCTTCCCTATCGGTTTTTCTCAGTACATTTGCCCTTTAAAAACAGCCTTAAACCAACCTTCTTGAAACCTGTGGATACCAACGAATACCGTGTCTTGTTCCTCCGCAAAAAGGACAATGAATATGCCGCACGGGCCGAGGAATTCATCCGCACTCATTTTCCACAGGCGACTATCTTTTCCGGCAGCCGCAAAGACAAACTTCCGCCGGAAGTACTCCACTGGAAAGGCGAACTCCTGATCTCTTTTATCTCTTCCTGGATCTATCCGGCCTCTTTGCTGGAAAGTGCCAGCTATGCGGCCATCAATTTTCATCCCGGCAGTCCCGAATACCCCGGTACCGGCTGCACCAATTTTGCCATATATAATAACGAAAAAGAATACGGCATCACCTGCCATCATATGAAAGCGGCAGTGGATTCAGGCTCGATCATCCAGGTAAAACGGTTTCCTGTAGCACCGGAAGACAGTGTATACGCAGTTACCCGGCACTGTTACCAGCTGATCGAAGAGAGTTTCTATGAAATGATGGACCTCGTGCTGAAAGGAGAGCCGCTTCCGGTTACTAACGAGGCGTGGAAAAGAAAACCATACACGAGAAAGCAACTCGATGATCTTTGCCATATACGGCCGGACATGACACCGGAAGAAGTGGAGCGGCGGATCAGGGCCACCACCTATAAGACCCCCTGGGCCTTTACAAAGATCGGAGACCATATTTTTAAACTTCAAGCTGAAAATAACTCATGACAACTGCTGCGCT
>CALRQQ020000182.1:0-7103 GCA_943370345.1 Chitinophaga pinensis | reverse complement strand
GACGTTTCCTGAAGATAACTGCTGAAACACATTGGAGAAACCAGCCTGCAGGTTATTTTGGGCATTGAGCTGATAATTGATCCCTGCGAAAAACCTGTTCTGATCAAAATAATTATAAACGATCTGTTTGCCGAAGTTGACCATAGGCTCATCAATAAGTACTAAAGAAAATGAACCAGGCTGAAATTTTTTAGGCCCTAGTGGTATTTGCGCAGCAAAACTATACCGCAATCTGAAATTGAAATTAAAACCATGAGCCAATGCATCATCATTCAGTATTTTCCGTCTCCATCTTTCTTCGAGTCGCAAATACTGGGTGATCCTCAGACCGGGCGATCTCGAGATCCATTGTACCTGTTGCCAGGGACGGTGTTCCGGTTGTGATATATTTTTATGATTATCCCCGGGATAGATATTAACATACGCATAGGCAACGGTGAAACGCAGGTTCTCTGTAAGGTAATGCGTTAATCCGCCACGAATGATACCGACAGACAACCCGGATAAAAAATCATCTTTACTACGCAAATGCAGGTCAACACCAACACCCCATTTCTCAGACAACCGGACCTGATTGATGTAAGCCAGCCACACCTGCTCCAGGTGTTCAGTCCTTTTAGTTTGTCCGAATGAAGTGAAAAAAAGCTGGAACAATAAGCCTGATAAAACTATTATTCTTTTAATTGTCAGTTTGCACATTATGCGAAAATAATAAGATTACTGCACTAATAACGAAGCATCCCGGAGAACCGGGACGCTTGCTTCTGATTATTGCTTATTGATAAAGAGACGGTTTACTGAACTACATAACGCAGCGTAAGGCCATAGGTCCGGGGATCACCCAGCACAGACGCATAATGGCCGGCATTCCCACCTGCAGGCAGTAACTGTTCATGATAATTTTCGTTGAACAGATTGCGTACCCACACAAAGGCCGACAATCCTTTGGTTGCCTTGAAACCCACCCGGCTGTTGACCAGGGTATAACCTCCGATATTCAGATAGGCGGATGGGGAAGGACTGGAAGAGAAGCCGGAACGATAAAACAGATCAGTGGCAATAAAGAACTTCGCAGCATTACCCAGGAAGATGGCGGGTGTATTGAACTCCCCGCCTGTTGAGTAAGCCCATTTGGAGATACCGGGCAAACGTCCACCGGAAATATCTTTAAACGCCACCTGCACATTATTCTGTGTATTGCCTGTTTCTTCCAGCGGCAACGGCGCATTGGTGAATGTCACATAATCCGCATCGGTATACGCTACTGAACCATAGAAAGAGAATTTATTGCTGGCGCGGTAACTGGCTTCAATCTCGGCACCCTGCACATTCACTTTCTCCGCATTAGCGATATAGCCGCGGTTCACCCCCAGTTCAGGTGATTGTACGTTGGTCTGGTAATCGCGGATATCCGTATGATAGAAAGTCGCATTCAGGATCAGGTCATCCACCGGAGTGGTTTTAACGCCGAACTCAAGGTGTTTCACATTCTCTGGTTTGATCACCGCCAGGTCGAGTGCGGGTTGTCCGCTTACAGTTGGCAGACCTGCCACATTTACCCCAACCGGTTTGAACGCCGTGGAGAAAGTGCCATACGCATTGATACGCTTATTGGGTTTATAGGCAACGGTCAGATTATAGGTAAGGTTATTCTCATCCGCATCGGATACATATTGCTGACTGGTGTATACCAGGTTCTTCAGCGCAATTAATGCGGGGTCCATGGTTTGTAAACCGCCATAAGTGGTCCGGTTATAGGACACCTCTTTTTGGTCAAAGTTGAAACGGAGTCCGGGCAACACATGGAGTTGTGGCGTTATCTGCCAGTCCACATTTACGAATGCGGCTGCACTAAGCGACTTGATCGATGCCTTTGTCGAGATTCCGTATCCTTCAAACAAACCCGGCGTAGCCCATTGACTGCTGGTCGTACTTTTTGAAAAACGCCATTGTGCATTTCCGGACTCTTCCGTACCATTGATCTTTACTTCCTGACCTAAGAAGAATAATCCGGCAACACCGCTGACAGTTGAAGACAATTCTCCGGCATAACGGATCTCCTGTGACCAGTTCTTGTGTTTGGCCGGGTTCTGAGATTTGGCCAGTGCCTGAAGGCCGGTAAAGTCACGATCGTTGGAGGGATCCCAATTCCAGAAACGATAGGCTGTTGTTGAAGTCAGTGTACCTGATCCTGCTTTGATATCAATATTCAGCGATACACCACCTAAATCATTACCTGATTTCCACGGGGTATCATGATCGACCACCCGGTCAAATGCATTCAGACTGGGTAGCGAATAATTCAGATCACCGATGATCGCGTTGAATTGACGGTAAGCCGCCCTTTTTGTCTGCACCACCCCTGCTACTACCTGGGCATATCCATCTGGCCGCTGACGGGAAAAATCACCAGATATTGTGACCTGTATAGTTTTGGATAGATTATACAGGAACTGGGCTTTCAATCCCTGGTTATTGATATCATTGATATATTTATCGGTACGGATATGATGTACCGTACCATCACGCTGTGTGCCGGAGAAGGAAAAACGGGCTGCCAGTTTGCGGCTGAGCGGGCCGGTTACTGAGGCTTTGGCCTGTATATACCCATAATTACCATAACTGGATTCAAAGGTCACCCCGCTTTTGAACGCAGGCTTACGGGTCGTGATATTGAATGCACCGGACGTGGTGTTCTTACCGAAGAGTGTTCCCTGAGGACCTCTCAGAACTTCCACACGTTCCACATCAATAAAGTCGAGGGTGGCCACGGCCGGACGGGCAAAATAAACCCCGTCAATATAAAAGCCGACTCCGGGATCCAGCCCATCATTGGTCAGGCCAAACGGCGAACCGGTGCCCCGGATATTCACCCCGGTATTCCGAGGGTTGGAGGTATACATCTGTACCGAAGGAATAAGTTCCTTGATACGGGTCACATTGAAAGCACCCGACTCATCGATCTGTGCGCCCCCGATCACCGTAACCGGGATAGGCACATCCTGTAATACTTCTTTACGTCTGCGGGAGGTGATCACGACGGTATCACGCTGAAAAAAAGATTGCAAACGTATCAGGATATCTGTGGTCCTGCCTTCACGTACCACATATTCCTGTTGTTCATAACCCACAGAGGAAATGATCAGGAGGTACGGGAATGATTTATTCACTGATAGTGCGAAATGCCCGGCCGAGTCCGTACTCGTTCCTGCACCAGTACCCTTTACCGTGATACTGGCAAAAGGAATGCCCTGGTTGGATGCATTCACCACCCGCCCGCTTACCTGGGCCCGGGATACAAGGGATATCAACACAAATACTACAAGAAGGATCCGTTTCATGCAATTGGTTTTAATTATTATCCTACTATTTTAGTAGACTATTTAAGTAAAAAATTTGCCATGTCGAGATGGCAAATACGATGCAAAATAAAGATATCCTTATTACCCTACCAAATTAATAGGATAATAATTTTAATTTCCGTCAAAATGCTTTGTACAGGATCCGGAAACTCCAGAGTACCACCACGGTCCCGAGAAAGATAAAAGATGTTTTCCGCGGCAATTTACCGGCCAGCCGGGCAGCAATGGGAGCCGCCACTACCCCGCCCAGTACAAGGGCCAGGATCACCTGCCAGTTCTGAACGCCGATCATGGTAAAAAAGGTCAGCGCACTGGCGAGTGTAACAAAAAACTCAGTCAGACTGACCGATCCTACTACATAGCGGGGTGTACGTCCTTTGGTGATCAGGGTGGAGGTTACGATCGGTCCCCATCCACCACCACCAAATGAATCGAGGAAACCTCCAGCACCTGCCAGCCAGCTGAACCGTTTGAATTTCTTTTTCAGATCTATAGGACGAAATGCATTACTGAAAATACGGACACCTAATAACAGGGTATAGATCGCCATCGCCGGGCGCAGGTAACGGATATGGGTCTCGCCGAACTTAACTAACAAAAATGCCCCAAGGATCGCGCCGATCACGCCCGGGATCACCAGGGCTTTGAATAATTTTTTATTGACATTACCGAATTTATAATGACTGTAACCGGATGCAGCGGTAGTGAACATTTCCGCCGTATGGATACCGCCACTGATCGCCGCAGGACTGACATGGGCCGATTGCAATACGATCGAACTGGTAACCCCGTAGCCCATACTGGTGGCCCCATCCACCATCTGTGCCATGAATCCTGCCAGTACCATCCAGTGAAAATTCGGGTCCAGTGTTTTATACCAGGCAGTTGTATCATCAGCAATTTCCCGGACCGGGATATAAGAGAAAATAAAATGGCCGATCAGCATCAGGGCAAATCCCACAAGTGAATAAGTGGCTATTTTCCGCCAGCGTTTGGCCGTAGATGAACTTTCATTCTCCACCAGCACACGCGTGAGGTTATTGAGCTTTTTTACTTTGTGCTGAAAATTTCCATTCAATCGTCCCCGCAGAACATGCAGGTTATCGATCACCTGGTCCAGTTCTCCCGGCAAAGCATCCTGTAATACTTCCTTGATCCGCTTGCCGGCCGTAGGCGATTTCCCATTGGTGGAAATAGCAATTTTGAGATTACCTTTCTGCACAATACTGCCCAGGTAAAAATCACAGAGTTCCGGTGTGTCAGCCACATTCACCAGTATTCCTTTTGCGTTGGCAAGCTGTTTTACTTCCCTGTGCAGGTCCGGATTATCCGTTGCCAGCACCAACAAGTCCTTATCTTCCAGATCGGCTTCCACAAATTCCCTTTCCTTCAACACACAATCAGGATGGTTGGCCAGTAATGCCCTGACCTCCTCCAATACCATCGGTGCCACCACTGTGATCCGTGCCTGCGGGGCATTCCCTAACAAGGATTGCAATTTTTCCAGTCCAACGTTACCAGCGCCGACCAGCAATAGTTCCAGTGCCTCCAGTTTCAGAAAAACCGGGTACAACGGATTCTTTGATCCGGTTTCCTTACCTTCTTTTTTTTCCTTACGCATAAACTATAACTGATCCGTTGTCCTGATTATAATGTGGTGCAAAACTCGCATTCGAAGGGTAAACTTAAGCTGATTTTTATCACCCAGTCTACTATTTCTATAGATTTTTCTAATAGTCCATTTCCGCGATCCACTGCCGGGCCTCCCCTGCGGCATAGGAAATGATAATATCAGCTCCTGCTCTTGTTAATGCCGCCCATACTTCCAGGTGAGCAGCAGCCCGGTTGACCAGCCCTTTCTCCGCCAACGCTTCAATGGCCGCATACTCACCACTAACATGATAAGCTGCCACGGGACGATGTGTAGTCGCTTTCACGGCGGCGATCATATCGGTATACAAAGCTGCTGGTTTGATCATCAGGATATCCGCGCCTTCTTTTTCGTCACGGAGCACGGATGCCAATACATCCGCAGGGTTCAGCGGGGAATGCTGATAGGTTTTACGGTTCTGCAATCCCTTAGATTGTGGAGCCGAATGGCAGGCGTCCCGGAAAGGACCATAAAACTGAGAACTGAATTTCGCAGCGTAACTCATAATGGTCACCTGTTCAAAACCCAGTGCATCTAAGTGTGTACGGATCGCCCCGATCCGGCCATCCGTCATATCACTAGGGGCGATACAATCCACACCGGCCACGGCCAGTTTGGTGGCATACTGTACAAGGGTATGTACCGTAGGACTATTCAATAACCGGCTATGATCTTCATTCAACACGCCACAATGACCATGCGTGGTGTAACTGCAGAGACAAAGATCTGCGGCCAGCCAGATACGGTCACCAAACTGTTCTTTTAAATTTCTGACCAACTGTGTGGCAAATGAAAAATCCCCGGCTTGCTCCTGCTTTTTTGCCGGTACCGGAAACAGTAAAAACTTGGCGATCCCGTTTTCCAGTTGTGCCGCAACGGCATCGATAATACTTTGTATGGTTTCTACCTGTACATGACCAAGCCCCTGTACTGGTCTGGGTGCAGTTAATCCTTCTTCCACAAATAACGGTTGGATAAAACTCTTATGTGAAAGTTTTACTGAAGCCGTCAGTTCCCGCACCAGTGCACCGGTCCTCAGGCGGCGTTGGGTGATTGGATATTCAATTTTCTCCATTGTTCGAATGCTTTTATCGTTGGAAAAACAACCGGATCGATACCGGCTTGTTTCAATTGTACAGCTGTCTCGCCCCCGGCACAAATATGGGTTACACCCGGTTGTGCTAAATGTCCATAGGCCGCAAACTGGGCATAACTGCTCCAGCAGATCGCTTTGGCGTTGGCGATCTGTTCAAAGAGTGACGGATTAAAAACGGGTATCAGTTTATAGGTACAGGCGGCGGCAAATCCCTTTTTCTGCCAGCGTTGTGCGGCAGCTTCATGAGTCAGGATCAGGATATCCTGTGCGCTGATATTGAACAGGGGCATTTGCAGTACGGGGACAAGCTGATCAAAGCCCAATGCATCGGCACTGGCGCTGACCCAATAACCCTGACGGGCCAGTTCAAACCAGGTCTTCGTTCCGGAAACAAGGATCGTTTTATCCCGCAAGGCTGTTTTATTGATAACTCCATCTAATAATTTATAATTGGCAATAAACACGACCGGTGCTTTGATCTCCGGCAATGCTGCCCGCCATTCATAGGTAAAAAACTCCCGCATATGGTCGGTGGAAGAAAACACAGCAGAAGGATGTAACGGCAAGGAAGGATAAGGATCCCACGCACTGAAGGTATTCCCGTCATTATCCTTACCGGCGGCAAACAAATAATGTCCCTGGCGGGTATGAATGGAGGTTACCCCAAACTGTTGCAGGCAACCTGAACCGTATTGGTTCCCCTTTTTCTTTTCTGCTAATGCTTCGTTGAATAAGGACGGGTCATTAATGATCCGGAGTATATCAACGGCGCGTTGGTTTGAAGGATGTGCTTCTGCCACGATCGCTCCCTGGCAAGGGGCAGGTACACAATCGATCAGGGGCAGTAACATCAGTTTTTTGTCAGCGAGCAAAGACCGGATCAGGGGCGCATCAGACTCACTGCGCAGTAATCGGTTGAGTCCGGCCGTAGCCAGTATCGTGGCATCATATTCACCGCTATCCAATTTACGTAAACGGGTTTCCACATTTCCCC
>CALRQQ020000181.1:0-7108 GCA_943370345.1 Chitinophaga pinensis | reverse complement strand
AAGCCGCTGGTGGACCGCGCCATTGAAGAAGCCCTGCATAAACCACCTGTACATATTTTCTTTGAACGCACCCCGGATTATGACCGGCTCGATGGAGTCGGTGAGATTGATTACAACCAATTACTCAGGGCTGCGCCTGTACCGTGTGTGCCCGTTTTATCCGGCGACCCATTATACATTCTCTACACATCCGGTACCACGGGAAAACCCAAGGGCATTATCCGTGATCATGGCGGTTATGCCACGGCGTTAAAATTCAGTATGGACCATATTTATGATGCCAAACCCGGGGAAGTGTTTTGGGCCGCCAGTGATGTGGGCTGGGTGGTAGGCCATAGTTATATCGTATATGGACCCTTGTTACAGGGCTGCACTACGGTACTCTATGAAGGGAAACCGATCCGTACCCCGGATGCGGCTGCTTTCTGGCGGGTGATCAGTGAACATGATGTGAATGTGATGTTCACAGCGCCCACCGCCATACGGGCCATCAAAAAAGAAGACCATGATGGAGAAGGCATACGGCGCTATGACCTCAGTTCTTTAAAATATCTTTTCCTGGCGGGTGAACGATGCGACCCTGCCACGTATCACTGGATCAAAGACCTTTTGCAAATACCCGTGATCGATCATTGGTGGCAGACCGAAACTGGCTGGCCGATGGTCGGACTCATGATGGGACATGATCACCTTCCATCCAAGGCCGGTTCTGCTGGTTTGCCGGTCTGTGGCTATGAAATACATATTCTTTCTGATGAAGGAGTTGAATTAGGCAAGGGCAAAGAAGGCTATATCGCCGCCAAACTGCCGCTGCCTCCCGGATGCCTTCCGACTTTGTGGAACAATGATGATCGTTTTATTGCAGGATATCTGCAACATTTTCCCGGGTATTACCAGACCGGTGATGGTGGTTACCTCGATGAGGAAGGATATTGTTATATCATGGGACGGGTGGATGATGTGATCAATGTGAGCGGACACCGGCTCAGTACCGGAGAAATGGAAGAACTGGTCGCTTCCCATCCGGCCATTGCCGAATGTGCGGTCATGGGGATCGCCGATGAGTTGCGCGGACAACGGCCCATTGCACTCGTCGTATTGAAAGATGGTATGCCTGCTGATGAAGAAACCATTGAAGAGGAACTGGTGTCCCTGATCCGGGAAAAGATCGGTGCCGTGGCTTATTTCAGGAATGCAGCAGTGGTAAAAAGACTGCCTAAAACCCGTAGCGGAAAGATCCTCCGCAAAACAATCCGGCAGATCGCAGATGGTGAAACCTTTACCCTGCCCTCTACGATCGATGATCCCCGGATACTGGAGGAAATCCGGGAAACACTGGAAGAACGATAATTGGGACTTGCCTTTAATAAATTATAACTTACTGATTATGAAAAAATTGGGGTGTCAAAAAAAATAATGAAAAAAAAGCATTTCGCTTAAACAATCTGTTTACTGTTCTGTTATATGCAGTCAGAAACACATGAAAAAGATCGCCCTGTTCATCTTACTGCTCTTCGCTACTGTTCAGGTCATACCCGGACTTAAGGCCATGTTCAGTGACCGCATCAGTTCGGTAATTTTCAATGTGGACGAAGATAAAAATGGGGAAAAAACGGCTGATTCCATTAAAAAGATCACCAAAGAATATCCTGATTACCAGCAGTTATCAGCTATACTTAGTCTCCGCTTACGGATCGCTTTTCAACTGACCGAACAGATTCTTCCGGCACCCAGCCTCGAGCGGCTTACCCCTCCGCCCAATTGCTGATCCTATAGTCTACCTTTGGTGGCAATGCCGCCCTATCCAATCTTTTAATTTTACAATCAACATTGTATGAGTGCAACCGCTAACCCGGTTTCCAGGATCTTTCGCCTGGTAAAACTGGAACGTAAAGAGATTTCCTCGATCTACTTCTATGCGATACTGAACGGATTGATCCAGTTATCACTCCCCGTGGGTGTGCAGGCCATTATTGGTTTTGTATTGGGCGGATCGATGTCTACGTCCCTGGTCATTCTTATAGCCCTTGTAGTTACCGGTGTGCTGTGTGCCGGCCTCCTGCAGGTAGGTCAGATGCAACTGATCGAAAAAATACAGCAGAATATATTTGTACGTTATTCATTTGAACTGGCCGACCGGATCCCAAAGCTGGATCTGAAAAAGACTGATGCCTACTATTTACCGGAACTGGTGAACCGATTCTTTGAGATCCCCTCCTTGCAAAAAGGATTAGCCAAGCTGTTGCTGGATATTCCCACTGCCACGATCCAGATCGTTTTCGGGCTGGTATTGCTTTCCTTTTATCATCCTGCCTTTATCCTGTTTGGCCTCGTACTGGTGCTGATCCTTTGGCTGATCTTATATTATACAGGCAACAGGGGATTACAAACCAGTCTCACGGAAAGTGCCTATAAATACGGGGTAGCCGCCTGGCTGGAAGAAATGGGACGACTGATCAAGTCATTCAAATTTTCAAAAGGGTCTGGCATCAATCTGCAAAAGACCGATGAAAAAGTCAGTGGCTATCTGGATGCCCGCAACAGTCATTTCAGCATCCTTCAGTTCCAGTTCAAAGTGCTCATCGCCTTCAAGGTGTTGATCACGGCCGCCATGCTGATCATTGGTTCCATCTTACTGGTGGATCAGCAACTGAATATCGGGCAATTCATTGCCGCGGAGATCGTGATCATCACCATCATCGCTTCCGTGGAAAAACTGATCGGTAATCTGGACAGTGTGTATGATGTACTCACTTCCGTAGATAAGATCGCCAAGATCACTGATAAGCCGGTGGAAAAAACAGGTACCTATCCCCTGCCGGAAGAAAAGAAAGGATTATCCATTGAAGCCGGTCAGCTGGGTTTCGCGTATGTGGATGAAAAATATGTATTCCAAAATATCAATTTCAAAGTCAATGCCGGCGAGACCGTCTGTATCACCGGAAAGGAAGGCAGTGGAAAATCAACCCTGCTGAAAATTCTGAGCGGCTCTTACCAGGGCTTCACCGGATCATTGTTACTGAACGGGCTTCCCGTTGGCAACTATGAACTATCCTCACTCCGGAAACAAACGGGCATCCTGCTCAACCAGCAGGATATTTTCCACGGCAGTCTGATGGAGAATATCTCCATGGGTAATCCCGACATTGATATGCAGCAGGTGATCCGCCTGTTTCATGAAGTGGGACTGACGGATTTCCTGAGCTCATTAGAAGACGGGTTCGATACATCACTGGACCCTACAGGTAAACGTCTTTCACGGAATGTGATCAGCAAGATCCTGCTGGTTCGGGCCCTGGTCGGACAACCCCGTTTGCTCCTGCTCGAAGAACCCTGGACACAGATCGAAGAACCTTACCGCAGCCAGATCATAAGGCTTTTACTGAAAGATTATCCGGACACCACGATCCTCGTAGTAAGCAATGACCATGAATTCAGTCAACTCTGTGACCAGGTGATCGATGTCAAAGCCGATGGCTGTATCATTAAAAAGAATAAAGGAACGGAACATGAAAAATAACGACCCCATTCAGACAACCCAATGGCCTTCTTTCAGCAAGGTGTACCGGTATAATAAAAGAAGCCGGGTGCGTTACTGGTTTTACGGACTGATGACCGCCCTGGCCATCATTCTCTTCCTGCCCTGGACACAGAATATCCGGGCAAAAGGAACGGTGACCACCCTGCGTCAGGAACAACGGCCGCAGCAACTGAATACCATTATTCCCGGCCGCGTGATCAAATGGCATGTAAAGGAAGGCGATTTTGTACAGGCAGGAGATACGATCCTTCAATTGGCCGAGATCAAGGATGACTACCTGGATCCGCAACTGCTGAGCCGCACCAAAGAACAATTATCCGCGAAGGCACTTACAATGGATTATTATAAAAATAAAGTAGGTACATCCGGCACCCAGATCAATGCCCTGGGTGAAGCGCTGCAGTTGAAAATGGATCAATTACGCAATAAGTTGCAGCAACTTCAACTGAAAGTGCAGAGTGACAGCATGGAATCCATTGCAGCCGCCAATGATTTCAAGATCGCCACCCAGCAGTTCACCCGTCAGAAAGCCATGTATGACAGCGGACTTGTATCGCTCACACAACTTGAACAACGGAATCAGAGTTACCAGAACAGTCTGGCCAAAAAAGTAAGTGCGGAAAATAAACTGCAGAATGCCCGGCAGGACCTGACCATCACCCGTATTGAAATGAACGCCACCCAACAGGATTATATGGAAAAGATCGCCAAGGCACAGGGCGATCAGTTCCAGTCGCTCTCGCAGATCGCCACTGGTCAGGGTGATATTGCCAAGCTGGAAAACCAGTACAGCAATTACTCGATCCGTAATGGCCTGTATTATATCACCGCCCCGCAAAGCGGTCAGATCACCAAGGCGCGTAAAGCCGGTATCGGGGAGATCGTCAAGGAAAGTGAAATGATCGTGGAGATCGTTCCTGACCATATCCAGTATGCAGTGGAGCTCTTTGTCCGGCCGGTGGACCTGCCCCTGGTATCCAATGGGCAAAAAGTACGGTTCATGTTCGACGGATTTCCGGCGATCGTATTCAGCGGCTGGCCCAATACCTCTTATGGCACTTTCGGCGGTAAAGTAGTGGCAGTGGAAACATCCGTGAGTTACAATGGAAAATTCCGCATACTCATCACCGAGGACCCGGCCGAAAAGCCCTGGCCCCGTGAACTGAAAATGGGTACCGGTGCCCAGGGCATGGCCCTGCTGAAGGATGTGCCGATCTGGTACGAACTGTGGCGGAATATCAATGGCTTCCCGCCGGATTATTATAAAGCCGGCAATCAATCTGAAAAAAAGTAATCCATGCAAACGCATTCAAAATATAAGATCGTCAACTGGCTGAGGCAACGCAATCAGCGACGAAAAAGAACGATCCTGGTGACCGGTCTGATGATTATCCTGCTCTTTCTGGCCAAACTTTCCAATGCCCAGGACAGTCTCCGGGAGAATACCCTGTCGGCCGCTCAGGTAATGAATATTGTAAAACAATTCCACCCGGTGGCCCGTATCGCTGCTATCAATATTGATAAAGCAAAAGCGGATATCACGATTGCCCGCGGACAATTTGATCCGCAGTTGTATAGCTCCAATGCCCAAAAGACATTTGACGGCACAGACTATTATAATTATAACCGTCCTGAGCTGAATATACCCACCTGGTTTGGTGTGAATATCAGTGCCGGTCTCGAATATCTTTCGGGCAGCCGTACCGATCCGGAGGAAACAGCTGGCAAGACCAGTTACTTCGGCATTTCAGTACCATTAGCCAAAAATCTGTTGATGGATAAACGGCGGGCGGCATTACAAACTGCAAAGATCTACCGGGATGCTTCTCTTGTGGAACGAAGGGCCATGCTCAACGATCTGTTGCTGGAAGCCTTACTGGTTTACTGGGATTGGGTAAACCAGTACCAGCAATACCAGATCCTTACCCAAGCTGTAACCGTGAATGAACAACGGCTCGGATTGGTACGACTCGCTTACCGGCAAGGAGACCGTCCGGCCATTGATACTACCGAGGCCCTGACCCAATTGCAGCAATTTCAGTTGTTACAGACACAAGCCTGGCTGGAATTCAGAAATGACGGGATCCTGCTTTCCGCTTATCTGTGGGATAATTCCGGAAAACCGGTTGATCTGCCTGAAAGCATCCTTCCCGCAGACTATTTGTTGCAGCAGCATCCGGAAAACATCCCCTTACCTGAACTGAACCAGTTAATTGAAACAGCCAGAAAAAATCATCCTGAAATCCTGGGTTACGGTTTCAAACTGAATGCACTGGAAATTGAAAAAAAACTGAAATTTCAGGAATTACTGCCCACTGTCAATTTCCGGTATAATCAATTGGGCAAAGGTTACGATGTGCTGAAGACTGCGACAGGACCGCTTTTTGAAAATAATTACCAATATGGACTAACCCTGGGTTTACCACTTCGTCTTTCACAGGGACGGGGAGAATACCGGAAAGCCAGACTGAAACTCGAAGAAACGCGTATTGAACAGCAACAGAAAACGGTATTGGTGGAAACCAAGATCCGGAATCTCTTTAATGAATTAAATACACTCAGGGAACAAAGCCGCATTCAGTCAAATGCGCTGAATAATTTCCTGACCCTGCAAAGAGCTGAAGAAACACGGTTCAGGACCGGAGAAAGTTCGTTGTTCCTCGTAAACGCCCGGGAAAACAAAGCCCTTGAAGCCCGTCAAAAACTGGTAGAACTGAAGGTGAAGTTCCTCAAAAGCATTGTGTATCTGAATTGGAGTGCCGGTAAATTAGCGGAACTTTAATTTTACCTGCGGTCTTCATTTTACCAATAATTGCCGTTATTTTTGATGCCCATGGCATTAAAAGCGGTTCCATACAATTTAAAAGAGAAATGCATCAGTTTTTTACTGAGCCTGACTCTTGTATGGCTCACGGTGAGTCTTCCATATATCAGTGAGGCGCAACAGCATTCCATCCGTGCAGCACAGTGTACAGGTAAAGCTTCATTGCCCGTAGAAGATAACAGTAATCCTGTTTCCGGAAATCCGGAAGAAAAAGCAGCTTCCGGAGGGATCAATACCTTATCCGAAGAATATCTCCATCACCCGGAAGAAATGATGGCCCTGGAACCCACAACAATCGATCACAGTTCCTTTCATCTGATCTGTTTCTATGAAACATTTCATGGTGAGTTACTCTGTCCCCCTCCCAACAACTGATTTATTCCCTGCCTTTTTGTGAACGCCTGACCGGATCTTGCCGGCCGGTGATTGTTTTATTTTTATACTCAACCCACATGACCCAACGTCCCCGTGCAAAAGATTATTTTACCAGTTTACCAAATGATCTGGCCTCCTCTGTTGTTGTATTCCTCGTAGCATTACCCCTGTGTCTTGGAGTGGCCCTGGCCTCCAATGCCCCGCTTTTCAGCGGATTGATTGCCGGTATTGTCGGAGGCATTATTGTTGGACTGGCCAGCCGCTCACACCTGAGTGTAAGCGGACCGGCTGCCGGCCTTACCGCCATTGTTGCCGGCGCCGTAAGTACGCTTCCTTCTTTTGAATCCTTCCTGGTAGCCGTTATCATT
>CALRQQ020000180.1:0-7108 GCA_943370345.1 Chitinophaga pinensis | reverse complement strand
AATAAGCTGTCAAATTCATTGTTATACTGGTGTCTGCTATATATTCTTGTTCCAAAGCCAAATTCTTTTAAAGCAAAAGACATTTGCGCAATATTCAATCCTTTCGATGGGATTTGTCTTTCCGAGGAAACTTTATTTAATGTCTGAATTATTTTAGAAGGTAGTACCGGCTTGTAGTCTGAGTATTTATTGCTGAAATACTCCATAACAGCCCATAATGTTGTTTCAGCACAACTTATAGTTTCAGTATCCTGTGAAGAATGCGGAAATCCTTCAACAGTGAATTTAAGTCCATTAGCCGTTGTATGGAATTTGGTAGTACAGCTAAAAAAATTATTTGTTTTCAGAACTTTAGGTGAAATAATACTTCTTCCGATAATAAATGGATCAGTTGGTCTGATAACAATGAAGCCCCGGTATTTATCTTGTAATTCCAAGTATTTATCTTCCTTCCAGAAGTCAGTTTCGAATATCTCCCCTTCAAAAATTGAAATTCTTATACAGTCTCTCTTATACTTAGAGAGTTTGGAAGAGTAGTAGTGATAATAACTGTCACGATAAACTTTGTCCACATAACTTGATTCTGCAAGTAAATAGGTCGTATCCTTGAATTTTTCAAAATGCTTTTTAACGCAATTGTCATAAAGAATTTGAGCATTCCCATCATTAACACCAAACTCATCCTGCAATAGTTTTTTTACTAATTCAGCTCCTTTAGCTATTGGTTCTAAATAAATTGAAATACTCATTTTTGGGGCTATATAAAATTTGTGCAAAGTTAAACATTTGCCCATTGTTATTCTATTTCCGATTTCTGTAAGAATATAACCAAGTAGTGTTCATTCCTCAAGAATGTTTTTTAGCCCCCAGGCAACCCACAAGCACGGATTATGCAGTGGCTAACCACAAAGCCATCCCTTCCACAGCATCTTGGGTTACCCCTATTCTTTACTACTGCCATAGTCTTAACTCCGGGTCATTTAATTTCCTAAAAACAATACTGGACATTATTTACCAAATCCAACTCCTCCCCAAAATCTCCCCAACCCCTCCCAAATTATTCCGGCAAGACAAAGCAGGACAATACCTGCTAAAACTTGCAATAAGGTTTAACAACTGGCCCAAACCGGAAAGTGGTTTTAGGGCCTGGCGTAGGTTTGCTTTTAAAGTGATCCTATGATAAGAAATAAAAGTTCCCCGGCTATGGTACCCCCTAATAAATTGACTACCAATTGGGTGAAAATTAAGAAAAATATTGTATAACACGTTGATTATCAATATATTTGTATAATTAAGGGGCAGGGTTCAATGATTGCATAATTCGGAATCCCGCCTTTTTGAAAAATCCAATCCATGAAAACCAAAGTAATATCTATATCAACACACGACAAGTTCGTTGCCAGAACCCCGCTCGATAAATGCCGGAAATTGATCAAGGCAGATGAGCAGGAATTCACCGATGAACAGGTACTTGAAATAAGAGATTTGATTCACTGCTTCGCAAAAATGTATTACGACTATTACATGCGTTGCAAAAATGGGAAACACAAAAGCAGGATTATTGATTTTAAAACCAGTAATAACAATGAAGACAAAAGCAATTCTTTACGTGAGGGTGAGTACAGACGAACAGGCTGACAAGGGCTATAGTTTGCAACACCAGGAAGAACGACTTCGCAACTACTGTTCCGTACAGGGAATAGAAGTGGTAGCATTCTTTCGGGAAGACCACTCCGCCAAAACTTTTGAGCGGCCACAGTTTAATAACTTACTGGAGTTTATTAAAAAGAATAAACGGGCAGCCGATTTGTTATTGTTTTTAAAATGGGATAGGTTTTCCCGTAATGCCGGGGATGCTTATTTTATGATTAATCACCTGAACAAACTCGGAGTTGAACCACAGGCTATTGAACAACCATTGGATTTAACCATTCCGGAAAACAAGATCATGCTGGCCTTTTACCTGGCTGCCCCCGAAGTGGAAAACGACCGGAGGTCATTAAATACCATTGCCGGAATGCGCAGAGCTAAAAAAGAAGGCAGGTGGATTGCTAAAGCTCCATTGGGTTATAAAATGGTGAGGAACGAACGTAACCAACCAATAGTTGTGCAGGAACCTAAAACGGCACCTATCATGCGCTGGGTGTTTGAAGAAATTGCGAACGGCGTTTACAGTGCAGAAATGATTTACAAGAAGGCAAAGGAAAAAGGATTGCAAACACATAAGTCCAGCTACTTTGAACAAATAAAAAATCCCTTCTATTGCGGTAAGATTTTTATACCGGCTTACAAGGATGAAGAAGCCCAATATGTAAATGGCATTCATGAGCCATTAATCAATGAGCAACTCTTTAATGAAGTGCAGGATGTAATGCATGGCCGTAAACGGAAATTCCCCACCAAGCAAACTGCCAGGGAAGAACTTCCCTTGAGAGGTTTCCTAACCTGCCACAAATGCGGGGCAAATCTTACCGGCAGCAAATCCAGGGGAAGGAACAACTTCTATTTTTATTACCATTGCGACCCCGTTTGTGGCGAACGCCTAAAGGCCCCCGAAGCAAATGCCATCATTGCCGGAGAGATCAAAAAAATAGCTACGATGCATAGTCCATATACGGCACTTTTTGAATCAGAATGCCTGGCACTTTTTGGCACTGGCAACCAGGAATCTGAGAAAACGAAGGAGAAGGCCAAGGTGGATTTAGCGAAGCATAAAGAGCGGTTGCACAATGCTCAACAACTGCTTTTAGATGGCAGTTTAGACGCTGGGGATTACAAAGAAATCAAGGCCCGTTACGAGCCTTTAATACAAAAATTAGAGTCGCAACTGGAAGAGCACTCCGAGGCCAATGCGGAAATTGAACACTACCTGAAATTTGGGGCCTATTTCTTTAAAAACCTTGACAGGCTTTACTCTGAGGGCGATCTGACCATTAAACAACAGATAATTGGTTCAATTTTCCCCGAAAAAATAATTTTTGAAAATTACAAACCTCGAACCGCCCGTATCAACTCGGTGGTGTCGCTGATATGCAGGCCGGTAGCGGCTTCTGGCGATTCTAAAAAAAGAAAAATCCGCAAAAATGCGGACTTGTCTGTTATGGCTCCCCCTGTTGGACTTGAACCAACGACCCTCTGATTAACAGTCAGATGCTCTAACCAACTGAGCTAAAGGGGAATATATCCAGTCGGGAGTCAGTAGTCGGTAGTCTGGAGTCAAAACCACTGATGTTCCTAATTGGGGTTGCAAAAATAGGGGGAATCCGGCTTTTTAACAAGTTGTACACCCTCATTTTTATTGAAAAATATTCCAGAAACCGGTTTCTTCCATGCCCACGAACAGCCCCTCCTCCCGGATCTCGACCGGCCAGTTCTTGAGGTAATAGCCCTCCCCGCTTACATTCCGGCCGTTTTGAAGGCTGAATTTATAGCGGTGCAGGGGGCAAACCACGTTTCCTAAGGCATCAATATACCCGTCCGCCATGATGCCCCCGGCATGGGGACATTTATAGGCAAAGGCGAAAAACTGGTCGTTGAACCGGCCGATACAGATCTTTTTGCCCTTGAGCTCCGCCACGGCTATGCCGTTTTCGGCCCAGGAGAGCTCGTTAGGATGGTCGGCCAACTTGTGGTAAGTAAGCTTTTTTTCGGTCATGCAGGTAATAGTGCTAAGAATGAATAAATGAAAAATGAGAATTGAACATTGAATATTGATCATTTTCTTTCTTAGCAACTGAATGTTCAATATTCAATACCCAATTTTCAAATCTCATTTGTGGCCTCATCTTCCCCATAAAAGAAATCCGTCTTATACGGATACCGTATCCTGTACAGCTTCCGCACTTTATCCAGCACGGTCTTGCGCAGTCCATCGAGGTTTCGGCGCTCTACGGCAGCTACAAAGACCGCATTGCCACCGGTCTCGTTTTGCCAGCGGTCATACAGATCGTGGAGTATTTCCTTCTTCGTATCTTCTTCGAGCCACTCGTCAAAGGTCTGCTTCTCGTAGAGATCCATTTTATTGAAGATCGTAAGCGTGGGCTTCTCCGCAGCATTGAGCTCCTGCAGGGTCTTATTGACCACCGCGATCTGCTCCTCATAATTGGGATGGGAAATATCGACCACATGTAATAATATATCCGCTTCCCGCACTTCATCCAGCGTACTCTTAAAACTCTCCACCAAATGGTGCGGCAGCTTACGGATGAATCCTACCGTATCACTTAATAAGAACGGCGTATTCTCATACACTACCTTACTGGTGGTGGTATCCAGCGTGGCAAACAATTTATTCTCGGCAAATACATCACGCTTACTGAGCAGGTTCATCAGCGTACTCTTGCCCACATTGGTATACCCTACCAGGGCCACGCGGATAAATTCTCCACGGTCCTTGCGCTGCGTAAACGCTTGCTTATCGATCTCTGCCAGCCTTTTCTTCAATAAGGTGATCTTATCTCTTACGATACGACGGTCAGTCTCGATCTCCGTTTCCCCGGGACCCCTGGTACCAATACCTCCCCCAAGCCGCTCCAGGTGTTTCCACATCCCTCTCAAACGCGGTAAGATATACTGGTACTGGGCCAGCTCCACCTGCGCCCTTGCCTGGGCCGTCTTGGCGCGGCGGGCAAATATGTCGAGGATCAGGTCACTCCGGTCAATGGTCTTTACCTCCAGCGCTTTCTCAATATTATTGATCTGTGCACCACTGAGCTCATCATCAAAAATGACCACTTTAATGTCTTTACCCTGGAGATATTGCCGGATCTCTTCGAGCTTCCCCTTGCCCACAAAATGACGGCTGTCCGGATGCGGCAACTTCTGTGTAAATCGCTTCACCGTGACCGCCCCGGCTGTTTCGGCCAGAAAGGCCAGTTCATCTAAATACTCGGTCACCTGTGCATCTGTCTGGTCTTTCTGCACTAAGGCCACGAGCACCGCTTTCTCATTCTGCTGTATCTTATTCGCTTTGTCGATCATAATAAAAAGTCCCCCGCAGGGCGAGGGATGCACAAAGGTAAAACTAAAGATTGAGAAGGACGTGCAAGGGTTAATCCACGGAATCAGCAGTTCTTATACACCGGCATGGGCTGCTCTTCCAGCATCGCTTCGATCCGTTTGGCAGAAGGGGTAACCGACAAGCCCCCCAGATTGGTACAGCGCAGGGTATGATGGATCTGATCCCCGACCGCTTTCATGGTGGCGATCACTTCATCGAGTGATACGAGATGCGCATAATCTGCCAGAGCCATATTAGCACTGGAAATGGCATTACCGGCGGCCATTACATTGCGGCCGAGACAAGGCGCTTCCACCCGGTTACCGATCGGATCACAGATTATCCCTAAGGAATTCTGTAAGGCCATCGAAGCAGCGGCAATGGATTGTTCCAGCGAACCGCCTTTCAGTTGCACAATAGCGGCTGCCGCCATGCCTCCACCCGAACCGGTTTCGGCCATACAACCACCCACTTCTGCGGCAAACGTGGCATGCGCCGCAATAAATACCCCGATAAGACCGGCAGATAACATCCCTTTTACCAATTCGTCTTCGGATAATTTCAATGCATGGGCTACGCCAAACAAGGCCCCGGGCAAGGCTCCGCAACTGCCAGCCGTTGGTGCCGCCACGATCACGCCCATCGAACTCTTTACTTCCATAATGGCAGAGACATACATGATCATGAGATTACCGGCATCTCCTTCCACCAGTTCTCCTGCTTTCATTTTTTCGCGGAAGCGGGGCGACTGACTGCCCAGAATCCGGTCCTTGTATTCCGTTCCCTTTAAACCGGTCTCAATCGCATTCCCCATGACCCGGACGATCGCCCGCATTTTCTCCATCACTTCTTCCGCTGAAATATTTCCACGGGCCATTTCATAATCAATGGCCAGTTCCCAGAGGGATCTGTCTTTTCCGTTATTATACGCCAGCATTTCCTGGCAGGTAATAAACGGCACTCTCAGGTCTTTCCGGGCCATGACCGGCATTACGGGATGTATGCGCTTGATGTAAAGAACAGGTTCCATTGCCTGCAGTTCACGGCTGATCATCTCCTCCGGAAAGGATTGTGCTTTGAGTACGATAAAAGGATGTTCGCCCTGGTGTACCGTGATGGCATCATACACTAATGTTGCTTCGAGGTAACGAACGACACGGTACACTTCTGTGCAACCGATGATCGTTTCATAATAATCGCCTGCCATCGATACCGCGGCTCCCTCAATACTGATCACTTCGATCATCCCTCCGCCAGTGGAAATAGCAGTCAGTCGTCTGACTTCCCGTTCATTACTGAGCGTGAGCTGATAGGTATTGGGATGATCTGCGCCAATATCACGGATCACAAACTCCACTGTGATGCCGGCTTCTGCCAGGTAGCGTTCTGATTCAGGCAACCGTTCATCATCCGCTTCCCAACCGAGGAATCCGCCAAACAATCCCATATCCGAGCCCTGACTTTTATGCGTGGTGGCGAGCGATCCGTTTGGATCAAATTCGATGAGGATATGCCGGATATCACCCTCCATCAGGTCGCGGCAGATACGGGCAATGCGTAAAGAAGCCGCACAATGTGAACTGGAAGGACCCCGCATCACGGGACCGATCACATCATTGAATATGCTGGGATAGCTGGTCATGATTCTTGTTTTATAAATTCAGTTTCCAGAAATTTTCCATCGTTCTCCGCAAATGCAAGGTCGTATTCACACCCTGCCAGATACCGTGATCTCGGTTGGGGTACGACATCATGCTGAATAACTTATTGTTTTTTATCAGTTCATTCACGAGCATTTCAAAATTCTGGTAATGCACATTATCATCCCCGGTGCCATGGATGATCATCAGTTTACCCTGGAGCTTGGATGCATGGGTCAGTGGTGACCCTTCTTTATACCCGTATATATTATCATCCGGTAATCCCATATACCGTTCCTGGTAAACATTATCGTACAGGTTTTGCAGGGCCACAAAAGAAACTGCAATGCCGGTCTTGAATACATCGCCATGCCGGAACAAGCCATGCAGGGTCATTTGTCCGCCCCCGCTCCAGCCCCACATGCCCACATGGGCGGAATCGATAAAGGAATAGGTCTGCATGATCTTC
>CALRQQ020000179.1:0-7117 GCA_943370345.1 Chitinophaga pinensis | reverse complement strand
CTGCACCATGTGCAATCTCTGTGTGGAAGCCTGCCCCTCCGATGCGATCAAAATGGCACAGACCTTTGAACACAGTGTTTTCAACCGGAATGACCTGACAAAAATTTTAAATAACCCGGGCTCTAAAATCATGGAAGGCGTAGAATGATGAACGGATCCACCATACTTTTTTACCTGCTGGCGGCCCTGACCCTCAGTTGCGGTATCATGTCCATTGCCACCCGGCATATCTTCCGGGCCGCGATCTACTTATTATTTGCCCTCATCGGCATTGCCGGCATTTATTTCTGGCTCGCCTATGAATTCATCGCCGCGGTGCAGATCGTGGTGTATGTGGGCGGTATTGTTGTACTGATCATTTTCTCCATCTTCCTGACCCAGCAGGCCGGGGAAAAGCTACCCAAACAAAAGCTGGACCGGAAGATCTGGTCGGCACTGGCCGTATTTTGCGGGTTTGCATTGACGATGCTGCAGGTATTACAATACCAGTTCCCATTATCCAATAACCCCGCCAAGGTTACTGTACGCGGGATCGGGGAAAAGATGCTGAGTACCGATGCCGGTGGCTATGCCCTGCCTTTTGAAATTATCTCCATGCTGCTGCTGGCCGCCATGGTCGGTTGTATCGTGATTGCCTTACGCAGTAAACCTGAAGCAAAATGATGGAACCCGGATTATATCATATTTTATTTATCAGCACCGCTTTATTCTTTATCGGGGTTTTCGGATTCCTGACCCGGAGAAACCTCATTACCATGCTCATGAGCGTAGAGCTGATCCTGAACAGCGTGAACCTGAATTTTATCGCTTTCAACAAGTATGCATGGCCTGAAAAAATGGATGGCCTCTTCTTTACCATATTTATCATTGCTATTGCCGCAGCTGAGGCGGCAGTGGCCATCGCCATTATCATCAACCTGTACCGGAACAACCAGTCCATTGATGTCAATAATGCTGAAGACTTAAAGTATTAACCGACTATGCCGAACGCAACCAACATAGCCCTGATCCCGCTGCTTCCACTGGCCGCCTTTCTCCTATTAGGCTTATTTGGCCGGAAATACCTGAAGAGCAGTGCGGGAATTATCGGTACCGCCCTCCTGCTCGGATCCGCCGTACTGGCTTTCTATACAGCGTATGACTATTTCTTTGTGTATGGAAAAGTGGATGGGGTATACCAGCAGTTCATTCCCCTGAAGATCACCTGGCTGGCATTCACCAAAGACATGTCGATCGATATGGGCCTCGTGATCGATCCCATTTCCGTGATGATGCTGGTGGTAGTAACGCTGATCTCGCTGATGGTACATATATACAGCCTGGGTTACCTGAAAGGTGAAGAGCGTTTCGCCACATACTATGCTTACCTTGGTTTGTTTACCTTTTCCATGCTGGGCCTGGTGCTGGCCTGCAATATTTTCCAGATCTATATTTTCTGGGAACTGGTGGGGGTATCCTCCTTCCTGCTGATCGGCTTTTATTATGATAAGCCCAGCGCGGTGGCGGCCAGTAAAAAAGCATTTATCGTGACCCGCTTTGCTGATTTCGGTTTCCTGATCGGCATCCTGGTACTTTCCTACTGTTCCGGTACGTTTGACTTCCAGACCATGATCAGCCGGCTCACCGACCCTGCTTCCAATGAAGTGAAAAACGCGGTAGCTTCCACCTTCCTCGGTGCATCTGCCCTTACCTGGGGAGCGGCCCTGGTATTTATCGGCGGTGCCGGTAAAAGTGCCATGTTCCCTTTGCATATCTGGTTACCCGATGCAATGGAAGGTCCGACACCTGTATCTGCATTGATCCACGCCGCAACCATGGTTGTGGCCGGTGTATACCTGGTAGCCCGTTTGTTCCCTGTCTTTTCAGTCACCACCCCCGGTGTATTGGAAGTCATTGGCTGGGTAGGCGCAATCTCTGCAATTATTGCAGCTGTCATCGCCTGTACACAAACGGATATCAAAAGAGTACTCGCCTATTCCACCATGTCGCAGATCGGGTATATGATGTTTGCCTTAGGCGTATCTAAATATGGTGGAGAAGGCGGATTGGGCTATACCGCTTCCATGTTCCACCTGTTCACCCATGCGATGTTCAAGGCATTATTGTTCCTCGGTGCCGGTGCGGTGATCCACTATGTGCACAGCAATGAAATGAAAGACATGGGTGGCTTACGGAAAAAACTACCCATTACGCACTTTACTTTCCTGGTGGCCTGTCTCGCTATTGCGGGTGTACCACCTCTGGCCGGATTCTTCAGTAAGGAGGAGATCCTGCTGGCCGCTTATCATCATAATATGGCGATCTATTGGATCGCACTGATCACATCCGGACTGACAGCTTTCTATATGTTCCGTTTATATTTTAACATATTCTGGAATAAGCCTTATGAAGCGCATGGCGAACATCATCATGGGGAAGGCGGTTTCGTAATGATGATGCCACTTGTGTTGTTGTCCGTGGGTGCGGCCGCTGCCGGCTTCATTCCTTTTGGCGAACTGGTGAGTTCTGATGGTAAAGCGCTTGAAGCACATTTTGACCTGGCATTCTCTGCGGCACCGGTGGCACTGGGCCTAGCGGGTATCTTACTGGCGCTCTGGATGTATGCCAAAGCCAGTGATAAACCAGCGAAACTGACGGCATCTTTGGGAGGTTTATACAAAGCCGCTTATCACAAATTTTATATCGACGAATTATACCTCTTTATCACAAAGAAAGTATTGTTCAATATCATTGGCCGCGCCGCTGCCTGGTTTGACCGCAACATTGTGGACGGACTGGTCAACCTGACCGGCAATACCACCGTACTGGTATCAGAAGGCATCAAAAAATTCCAGTCAGGAAAAGTGCAGCAATATGCGATCTTCTTCCTGGGAGGCGTGATCCTGCTGGCCGTACTGTTTATTTATGTTTTCAAACCGGTGTATTTCTAAATAAGAATTGATGAACCTTTTATTACTTATAGGAGCTCCGTTGCTGACCGCCCTCGCTGTACTCGCTGCGCGGAATAAAGCCCAGGTGAAATGGATTTCACTGGCCGGTTCCTTGCTGCAACTCGGACTGGCCGTAGCACTGCTGCTGGCATTCCGGCACGAAAGAGCCATTAACAATACAGCCCAGATGCTGTTTGAACAGCAGCACCTGCTTTTTAAGACCCTAAATATCAGTTTCCATTTCGGGGTGGATGGCATTTCGGTAGCGATGATCCTGCTGACCAGTTTTGTAGTGGTAGCGGGTGTACTGGTTTCCTGGAACGTGGAGAAGATGACCAAAGAGTTTTATTTCCTGCTCCTGTTACTCGGACTTGGCGCCTATGGTTTCTTTATCTCGCTGGACCTTTTCATTCTCTTCTTCTTCCTCGAAATATCGGTGATCCCAAAATATCTTCTGATCGGTATCTGGGGCAGTGGTAAAAAAGAATACAGTGCCAACAAACTCGCCCTGATGCTGATGGCTGGCTCTGCGCTCATACTGGTGGGCATGCTGGGTTTATATTTCCTGGCCGGCAACACATTTGACATCATGGCTCTGTCCAAAACAACGATCTCTGCGGAATACCAGCATATCTTATTCCCGCTTTTATTTCTGGGTTTTGGTGTATTCACTGCGTTGTTCCCCCTGCATACCTGGGTACCCGATGGTCACTCCTCCGCGCCTACTGCAGGTAGTATGTTCCTGGCCGGTATTTCCATGAAACTCGGGGGGTATGGTTGTTTGCGCGTAGCTACCTACTTGTTGCCTGAAGGTGCTAAAGAATACGCCACGATCATTATTGTGCTTTCGGCCATCGCTATTTTATATGGGGCCTTTGCCACGATGATGCAGAAGGACCTGAAATATATCAATGCTTACTCCTCTGTGAGTCACGTTGGTTTTAGCTTGTTGGGTATCGGTATGCTGACACAGACCGCTATCACCGGAGCCCTGATGCAAATGGTATCACACGGCGTTATGACCGCTCTTTTCTTTGCTGTGATCGGCATGATCTATGACCGCACCCATACACGTATGGTGGGTGAAATGGGTGGTCTGATGAAACAGATGCCCTTTATCAGTACCATCTTCTTTATTGTAGGTCTTTGTTCTCTCGGCTTACCCGGACTGAGTGGATTTGTAGCTGAAATGACCGTATTTGTAGGCTCCTGGCAACATGCAGATCTGTTTCACCGGATCGCTACGATCGCGGCAGCAATGTCGATCGTGGTAACTGCTGTTTACATATTAAGGGCGATTGGCCGGACCGTCATGGGACCGAATACCAATGAAGCACACCTGGTACTGAAAGATGCAGCGTGGAATGAAAAACTGGCGGCTATATTACTGGTAGGTGGGATCCTTGCTATTGGTATTGCCCCGGGCTGGCTGAATGACCTGCTGCAACCCGCGGCAGAAGAAATTATGAACCGAATTGCTGGAAAATAAAACTGGCTGGAATGAATGAACTGTTCACATTGATGAAATCGGAACTGGTGCTCACCGGCATCATTTTTCTGCTGCTCTTTATCAAAATTGGTAAAGGGATAAAGAATGAGACCCTCCTGCCCGTGGTACAGGTATTGCTGCTGGCAAATTTTATTTTTGGATTTTTACTGAATAAGGAAGGAGTGCTTTTTGGGGATATGTTTTATACCAACCCTCTTGTTGCTTTTCAGAAAAACATTCTGAATCTTGGTGTATACCTGATCACCCTGCTTTCTGCAGACTGGCTGAAGAAATCCCCGCACCTCGCGGAATTCCTGCTGCTGATGCTGTCGGCCCTGCTGGGCATGTTCTTCATGATCTCCAGCGCCAATCTGCTGATCTTCTACCTGTCACTCGAACTGGCCACCATCCCGGTAGCTGCCATGGCCAATTTTGACCTTGACCGGAAAAAATCGGCTGAAGGAGCGATGAAGATGATCCTTTCTTCTGCCTTTTCCTCCGGAATACTGCTCTTTGGTATTTCACTGATCTATGGCAGTACGGGTACGATCAGCCTTCCCCAGATCACCGACCGGCTGGACGGATCCACCTTGCAGATCCTGGCATTTATATTTTTCTTTACCGCATTTGCATTTAAATTATCCATCGTGCCTTTCCACTTGTGGACAGCTGATGTATATGAAGGTTCCCCCATTGCTGTCACGTCGTTTCTTTCGGTGATCTCAAAGGGTGCAGTTGCTTTTATCTTCATGACCATGCTCTTCCGCGTGTTCGCTCCGATGAAAGAGGTCTGGCAGATCATGATAATAGCCCTTTCCATCCTCACCATGGTAATCGGCAATCTCTTTGCCGTACGCCAGCAGAATATCAAACGATTCCTTGCCTTCTCCTCCATTGCCCAGGTTGGTTTTATTTTACTGGCTATGAGCAGTGATGATTTTCATATGGGCAGTACGGCAGTGATCTATTTTGTGCTGATCTATTTATTTTCCAACCTGGCCGCATTTGGAGTGGCCAGTGTGATCACGGAAAGAACCGGCAAAGAAAACATAGATGACTATAAAGGGCTCTATAAGACCAATCCTTTCCTGAGCTGGATACTGGCCCTTGCTTTATTCTCCCTGGCAGGGATACCTCCCACAGCAGGCTTCTTTGGAAAATTATTTCTGATCACAGCCGGTGCCGGTGGCAAGGCTTACTGGATCATCCTGCTGGCAGCACTCAACATGATCATTTCCCTTTACTACTATCTGAGGGTGGTAAGGGCTGTATTTATGGATAAAAATGAAAATCCGGTGGAGCCACTGAAACTGATAGCCCCCGTAAAACTCGGATTGCTGCTTTGCGGGGCGGGTATTGTATCAGCCGGATTACTTAGCTGGATCTACGATTACATTCATTCATTATAAGCACCCCGTAGTATGGCGATCAACAAAAATCATGAATTTGAGGAACTGGATGGCGTTAAATGCGGCATCGTGGAAAAGAATGTAAGCCCGGAAAGACTGGCTTTCCTGAAAGCGCTGCTCAAGTTGAACGGCTATACGGTCGTTTCTGTACCCAGTCCGGCACCAAAAGCAGCACCTCCGCCTAAAGTAGCTGAAGGAGAGGCCGCTCCTCCTCCCCCTCCACCTCCTCCACCCCCGTCCACTTTTACCGTGGGAGTAACCGATTATACCTTTAATCCCACCAATGCCATTTTCGGCCGGATGCTGAAGACGAAAAACGGGCATGTGGTAACCCAGGCCTACTGGTATCAAAAGGAAGGTGAGAGCCATGAGGAAGTGCCTTACTACGAATTCAAAGGTTAATAATTACCGGATAAACTATTGAAAAAGACGAAATAAATACCATTTCGTCTTTTTTCATGTGCGTGCTTGATAAGAATCAGTATTTCCGCTGACCTGTGTCCCCTCTATTCGGCTGGTTTAGCGGTAACTATGCAAGCACAAAAGCTTATCTATTATGGCAACAAAAACAAAAACCGGAAAGTATGTGTACTTCTTCGGCGGCGGCAAGGCCGATGGAAACGAATCAATGAAAAACTTGCTGGGCGGTAAAGGGGCCAACCTGGCCGAAATGGCAGGTCATCCCAACCTTAAATTACCCGTTCCCCCGGGTTTTACCGTTACCACAGAGGTTTGTACTTACTACTATGCGAATAAAAGAACCTATCCCAAGACCCTGAACGCACAGGTAAAAGAATCCATGGAAAGAATGGAAAAGATCACCGGTAAAAAATTCGGTGATGAAAAAAATCCATTATTGTTATCTGTCCGCTCCGGTGCCCGTAAGAGTATGCCCGGCATGATGGAAACCGTACTGAATGTTGGACTGAATGAAAACACCATCAAAGGCGTGATCGCCCAGAGCGGGGATGAACGTTTTGCCTATGATGCGTACCGTCGCCTGATCATGATGTATGCGGATGTGGTGATGGAAAAAGCCGCTGGTATTGAGCCCAAGGGTGGCAAGGGTATCCGTAAAGTACTGGACGAAAAACTGGAACATATCAAACACACAAAGGGATATGCCAGTGATACTGATCTGACTGCGGATGAACTGAAAGAACTCGTAAAAGATTATAAGAAAACCGTGAAGAAAGTGCTGGGTACAGAATTCCCCGATGATCCCTGGGAACAAATGTGGGGAGGTGTGGGTGCTGTATTTGCCAGCTGGAATGGCAAACGCGCCATTG
>CALRQQ020000178.1:0-7118 GCA_943370345.1 Chitinophaga pinensis | reverse complement strand
CTTCAATATTCTTTCTGAGTGCGGCCACCAACGGCCTGAATGAAAGCAGGCTGTTGAATACAGGAGCGGTATGGTGTTGTCCGGCCATGGTTGCAGTTCAGGATAAGCAAAAAGTACTTAATGGAAAAAGATCCGTGTTTCCAAAGATACAGTTTCAGCACCTGTACAGCAAAGTCAATAAAAGACCGTTTCAGCGACGTCTTCGGCCCACTACGATACTCAACCCGGCTTCCAGTGTGAAATAGGTATCATTGTCTGCAGGATTGCCCCGTTGATAACCCGGGTTGGTGATATGTCCCGGATCTACTTCAGCCCGTCGGTCGGCCAATGCCCGTGCCAGTCTGGCTTTGCCTGCAGTGAGTTCACGTTCAAAGAAATCCGGTGGCACGTAACTGTTCTGGCTGACATCATCGAGGTAATCGGTCCTGAGGAAGCGGTGTGTAATTTCAATGCGCCCATTCAGCCAGGCACTGATCTCAAACCGGATGCCGGCACCGGCCAGCAAGTTTTGTTGACGGAGGGCATAGGGCTTCCGGTCCGGGTACATGGAGAATCCCTGTCCTTCGGTGTGCAGGGGTTGCAGCGAATACCATTGTCTGTTAAATCTGGCCTGGGGATCAAAGGTAAAGAAACCGGTACCTGCCAGCAGATAAGGTGAAATACGGGATGCTGATGGGTCAGCCCCTGTTATACTTATGAATGAAAGTGGATGAATTTCTATGACAAGTCCAAATTCCCTGACCGGACTTTTGAAACTCAGGTTCCGTTCATAACGGCCAGTGCTAACGGACCGTTTTTTTTTGAGGATACTGTCCGCCGCCATAACCTGACCCGAAACATATTGGATACGGAGGCCGAAACTGTTTTGAAAAAGCAATGTACCATGCAAACTGATGCAGGGGCGACTGAAAGACCCATTCAGATCATGCAATCCGTTTCGCCGGTCACCCGTTTTCCCGCCGATATCTGTAAGGGCGTTCATCAGTCCGCCTTTTATTCCAAGTTCGGCTAAAATGATCCCTTCATAATGCCGTTCATCATAATAATAGTAGCCCTGGGCGTTCACGTGTGGTACGAAAAAGGATAACAGCAGTAAAAGGCTGATCAAGCAACGTCGCATTCCTGACTTAGTCATTGTTTATACGGTTTGGTATTTTAATCCCATTTTTCAGGAACTAAAACTAACCGGGAGCGGATATCGGGTAAAGTGAAAAACACCCGGTCCGGGCGTTTTTAATCTCCGGGCTGACCGGTGAATTCACCCCGGATTCATTCGTTTTTACTCCGTTTTTTCTTCAATTCACTCCGGTATCCTGCTGGTTAATGGTAAATCACTGGTATTGCTGCCGAATGTGGACGCGTCTAACGGCATCATCCATGTGATCGATGATGTATTATTACCTCCTTCACAGAATATCGCAGAGATCGCTATTGGTAACCCTGCATTCTCCACCCTGGTGGCTGCCCTGGTAAAGACCAACCTGGCAGGTGTGTTTACCGGTTCAGGTGACTTTACTGTTTTTGCTCCAACCAACAATGCTTTTGCAGCCTTACCGGCGCCGTTTAATTCAGCGGCCAATATCAATGCCATCAGCAATCAGTCACAGATCGATGCACTGGCAACTATTCTGAAGTACCATGTAACCGGCAGCCGCTATTTTGCCTGGGACCTCGGCATCTTCAGTTCAATCACCACTATTGCACCTGCTCCGGCAAATAAACTCACCGGAATACTTGGGTTTGACGGAGGTTGGGTAAAAGGAAATGCCAATCCCGCTTTCTCCAGGATCACTCCGGCAAATTTGCTGGCTACAAATGGAGTGGTGCAGGTGATTGACCGGGTATTGTTACCCTGATGTGTACGAGATCTCTATTGAAGTCAGCTCATTTATATATAGAACCTGTTTAGCCTCTGTTCACCGGGTTCACTGAAGATTAAACAGTATAAAAAAATATGTACGCATTTCAGGAACCATTGAACCTTTACCAATAAGTATGGTTAGTATAACCAGTAAAACAAAAACAAAAAATAAAACGATGAAAAAAATTACAGTCCTTTTCGTTGCCTTATCCTTCCTCTTTGTGAACAGCAGCAATGCGCAGAAGCAGGACCTGGTGGATATTGCAGCAGGCTCAGCAGCACATACCACATTAGTAGCCGCCGTTAAAGCAGCGGGTTTGGTGGAGACATTAAAAAGCAGTGGTCCTTTCACGGTATTCGCGCCGGTAAATGATGCATTTGCCAAACTGCCTGCAGGAACCGTTGACTATCTGCTGAAACCGGAAAATAAAGCAGCATTGGTAAAGGTACTGACCTATCATGTGGTGGCCGGAAACCTGGATGCAGCAGCTGTAGTAGCCGCGATCAAAGCCGGCAATGGCACAGCGGTACTGACCACTGTAAGCGGAAATAAATTAACCGCTACCCTTGATAATGGTAAAGTAAAACTGACCGATGAAAAAGGTGGCGTTTCTTATGTGGTCATAGCAGACCTCAAAGGCACAAACGGCGTGATCCATGTGATCGATACCGTCGTATTGCCTGGTTAATACAGCGTTGGTTTTTCTTCATATTCACTGTCCTGCCATTCTTTCACCCCTGTTGATCTTGTCTGAACACTATCACAGCGGAGTAAAAGAATGGCAGGTTTTTTATTGGGCCATCTTCATTACGCTGATCACTTTTTGCAGGGACTTGTTCTGTAGCCTCAGGAAATACACGCCTGAAGCCAAGCCGTCATTGTAAATATCAATATTGTATGTTCCCGCTGCATAGTCCTGATTGGTCAGCACTTTTACCACCCGGCCAAGTCCATCGATCTGCTGGATCATAGTATTGCCGCCATTGGTGGAGAATTGCACGGTGGCATTGACGGTATACGGAGCAGGCCACATTTTGAGGATCAGTTTTGCTGCGGCTGTATTATTGTCCTCCGGATCGTCGGCCACACCACAAGGTCCTGTAATGAGTGGTAATGATTGGAAATTGCGGAGCATGATCGAATCGAGGGCAGGTTGCTTTACACAGAACCACTGTTCCAGTACCGAGGCATACACGCTGCGGAAGTCATATTGAAAAGGAATATTGTTCACCACTTGTGCATCAGCGGGAATATCCGGACTGGTGCCGAGAATTCCTTTCTTGGCATTTTTCCCAAACAGGATCAGCGGGGCCGCTGCACCGTGGTCGGTACCGAGGCTCGCATTGGATTTAATACGACGACCGAATTCAGAATAGGTCATCCCCATCACCCGCTCATCGAGTCCCATCCGTTCCAGGTCATCCTGGAAAGCACTGATGGCGCCGGAAAGATCCTTCATCAGTTTTGCATGCATTCCGGTCGTGGTATCACTGGCATTCACTTGTTTTTTATGCGTATCAAAACCACCCATGGTCACAGTATACACTCTTGTTTTTAACCCGCCTTTGATCAGCCTGGCCACGATCTTCAACTGATCGGCCAGTCCGTTTTCAGTGGGGTAAGAGGCCAGGGTACTGGCACGTTGATAGGCCGCCCGGATGATATCCGAATAGATCTTTGTTTTTTCGGAGATCACCCGCAGAAATTTTAATTCTTTATTGGCGGGAGCTGCATTTAACGGATAATCGGAGAAAGGATTGACGAACGAATAGATCTTCTCCGGATTGGTGATGGATAAGCCCATCGAGTAGATCGTACCCTGTGCCATCAACGTGGGAAAATTGCTGATCTGGATCGCCAGTGGATCCGTCATGCCGCTGTTGGGAAACGCATCCGGATAACCGGGATATTCACTTTCAAGATAACGACCCATCCATCCGGTCTTTACGCGTTCACGCCGGTTGTTGCGGGTATCGGCACTGTTCCAGAAGTCCGTTGCACGGAAATGCGAGAAGTTGGGATTGTCATAACCCACCGATTGCACGATGGCCATCTTGCCTTCATTGAACAAACGCTGCATGGCTGTCATGGCCGGGTGCAATCCGGATTTATCTGTATTATCCAGCCGGAGTACCTGGCTTTGCGGGATGGCCACATTGGTACGTGCATTATAATAATTGCCATAGATATCCAGGGGGATCACCATGTTCAGTCCGTCGTTGCCGCCGGACAATTGCACCAATACGAATACATGATCTGTGTCGGTCAGGGTTTGCTCCAGTAAGCGGGCGAGCGGACTCTCCTCGCCGTTCGCTGTAAAACTGAAGCCGTTGAGTAGTCCGGGCATGGTAACAGCCAGGGGTACGGTATTTTGCAGGAAGTTTCTTCGGTTCATCATGATTTTGTGTTTACATGGATAAATCAGTCATCAGCATAAATGGAATTCAGGCAGGTTCATCAGGAACCGGAACAGGTCTTTCAATGACGTATTGATCACTGCATTGTTATTACTGTTCCAGGCATTGGTCCATACGATATCCTCCGTGGTATTATTGGTCAGAAACCGGGTCTTTACATAGGTCTTCGAACCAGCCGATAAAGGGTAACGAAGCAACAGGGCCGTAACATCATTGATCAGTTGGTTGGGGTCGGCCGGGTTGGACGAATAATCCGCAAAGGCCCGTACATCAATCACTGAATCATTTACCAGCGCATCGGTAAAATCTGCCCGCTTGGGCAGGGAGTTACTGTTGACCCACAGTTCATAATGCATAGGCTCCTGGTAATAGGAGGGCCAGCCGGATACATCCGGTGGCTGGAAAAGCTGCTGTTGCATATCGGCGGCCAGTCCGTAAACATTGCTGAAGAAAGGATATCCGTTTGTGTGATCCGTATATGCGGGTATCGTTACATTGAATTCACGAAGGGTGCCTGCAATAATATCATACGGGTTTTTGATATAACAGGCCTGATTCAGGGTGTCAAAGAAATGTTCACTCTTGAAAAGTACTGCCAGGGCTGGTCTGATCTCATAATTGTTATTCTTCAGCACTTCCGCCATGGGAATGATCACTTCGGTCTCTACGCTATCACTGATATCATAGTATACAAACCATTTATACAGTTTGCGGCAGATGAAGCGGGCCGCTTCCGTCGTATTGAATATCATATCCATCAGCGCATCCAGTTCCTGGGTGGGATTGGTACTGCCGCTGATCGTGGTATTGTTATAAAAGGCAGAGAATGTTTTTGATCCGGTATCATGTGCACTGGTATCGAGGTATACCCCTAAAGGTATATCGGTGATCCGCCAGCCGGTCAACACTCTTGCTGCCGCGATCACATCATCCTCTGTGTAGAGTGAATCATTACCCCGGCCAACGGAGAACAATTCCTGGAGCTCCCTGGCATAGTTCTCATCCGGTGCCTGTTTTGAATTCAGGTAACCATTCAGGTGGATCAGCATGGCCGGATCGATGGTGACTTCCCGGACCAGTGTTTTAAAATTGCCGAGTGCATTTGTGCGCAGCAGGTGGTGGTGGCGGTAAAGTATACCGGCATTTTCCACTTCAGAAGATTGGATGGAAAAATGATGATGCCAGAAGAGCACCATTTTTTCCTGTATACTACGCTGTTGATTCAGGATCAGTCCGGCCCACCATTTTTTCAGGCTATCCACCCGGCGACTATTGATCGATCCGCGGATACCGGCAAAGCTGGCGATATTCGGATCATTTACCCAGGTCTGGCCTATAGTCACTCCCAGGTCGTCATACCATACGCCTTCATCTTCCAGTAACCCGTAATCGCGCAACGGGGGGGCTGGTGTAAATGTGGTGTTCAGCAACTCATCCACGGCTTCATCAGGGGTGCGGCTGAGAAAATGATCAATGTCCGCTTTACGGGCACCAAACAGAGTGCGCTTCAGCAGGTGGGCCACTTCATTGACGGTCCAGGCACCTGCATATGGATTCAATCCGGCGAATAACATTGGGCGGCTTTTGCCCGCATTTATTTTACTGCGGGTAGCCCTGTTGGCTGTTTTAAAAAAATCTCTCCTGTCCATAGTAAGGGTTTATGGTTTACGGGCTCAGCGGATCAGCACTAATGTGCCTTTCTGCTGATGCATTTTCTGTTGCATGTCTTTATAGTCCACCAGGTAAATGAATACGCCGGCGGGCTGTGTGGTTCCTTTATAGCGGCCATCCCATCGTGTGTTGATCGCTGAACTGCGGAATACCACTTCTCCATTCCGGTTAAATATCTGCAGGCGGTAGCCTTCCGGTACTTTACCGAGCGGACCGAAATAGTCATTGCGTCCGTCACCATTGGGGGTAAAGCCCGTGGGTACGGCCACTACTGCATCATTCAGCACGACTACCGTAAATTCATCCGTTACCCTGCATCCCAACGGAGATTCATTCACCGCTGTATAGCGGGTGGTGGTCAGGGGTGTGGCCACAGGGCCGGGACAAGTGGTACAACTTAACGTGGAGTGGGAGTTCCAGGTGATATTGCCATTGCCATTACTGTGCAGGGTGATACTTTGTCCGGCGAAAATGGTATCGATCTTTTTTAAGCTGTCAAATGGTCCGCTCAGTGGGACCGGTCTGTATTTCACTATGGCGGAATCATAGCCGCAGATATCGGGAAGTGTATCCTGAAAGGGAATGAACCCATTGGTATTACATACGGCAGAATCCTGAGTACTGAGTTCAGGGATCTTTAATTTGATCACGGCAAAATCTGCATCACCTTGCGCATTGCTGAAATCGCCGTCACCTGAATTAGAATCACCGGCCAGATAGTATTCGTCTTTTATCGGGTGGCGTACCATGGCCCGCATATGATCGGTACCGCTGCCACCCCAGTGTTTTTTCCAGGCAAGGCTGCCATCGGGACGGAGTTTGAGGGTGAAAAAATCACCTTCACCCAGGGAAGCACTGGCATCTCCGTCATTGGAGTACGTAACACCCCCGATGATATAGGTACTGTCCTTATCAGTGAGAATGGTTTTCGCATAGTCCGCATCGGTACCTCCGAATACCTGCTGCCAGTTCAGTTTCCCTTTTTGCGATACATTCAGGATCCAGTAATCCTGGCTGCCTTTGGCACCGCTGACATCACCATCATTGGAAGTGGTATAACCGGCCATGGTGAGTGAACCATCCGCACCTTTGGTCATGCAATAGGCCACATCGTTCTGAGAGCCTCCATATATTTTGCTCATCACTTTATTGCCCGCTGCATCGATGG
>CALRQQ020000177.1:0-7136 GCA_943370345.1 Chitinophaga pinensis | reverse complement strand
TTACCGCCCGCACAGCCGAAGGATGCGAAGCCAGTGATGATATAAAGATCACCGCTTTTGCCAAAGCCGATCTCTATGTGCCGACTGCCTTTACCCCCAATGGGGATGGTAAGAACGATCATGCAGTAGTGATACCCGCCGGTATCCGTGAGCTGGTATTCTTCCGGATCTATAACCGCTGGGGTGAGTTGGTCTTCATGACCAATGATGCTTCACGTGGATGGAACGGGATCTACAAAGGGCAACCACAGGACAGCAATGTATTTGTGTGGGAAGCAAAGGGCGTGGATTATAACGGGAATGTGATCTTTAAGAAGGGGACGGTGACGTTGATAAGGTAGGATGGTGAGTGGTGAGTGGTGAGAGAATAGAGAATAGAAAATAGAGAATAGAAAATAGAGAATAGAGAATAGAGAATAGAGAATAGAGAATAGTGAATAGAGAATAGTGAATAGGGATGAGGTCGCCTGAGAGGGCGGCCTCATTTTTTTGTACACAATATTAAGTAGTAATCTCGTGTGATCAGTGGTCAATAAATAATTCCGTTTTTCATCACTAACCGGATCTTGCGGATGTTTTTTATATCCGAACCGGGATCACCTTCCACCGCGATCAGGTCAGCAAAAAGCCCTTTTCTGATCCGGCCGATCTTATTGGCATAGCCAAATACATCGGCATTGGTGGAAGTGGCGGCGCGTAAAACGTCCAGTGGCTGCATGCCGTATTCCACCATCAGTTCCATTTCACGGGCATTATCACCATGGGCAAATACACCCACATCGCCTCCCATGCAAATGGTGACACCGGCATCCAATGCCAGTCTGAAAGTATGGTGTTTGTTTGCGATACGTTCCGTTGGCGGATCGATCCCTTTCTTCCAGCCCTTGTATTGTTCCGTGGCTTCACCGGCAGCTAGGGTAGGACAGAGGGCTACTTTTTTTTCTTTCATGAGTTTAAATACTTCTGCCGTGCCTTTGTCACCATGTTCAATCGTGGATACACCTGCCATGATGGCCCGCTTCATGCCTTCCGGTGTACTCGCATGAGCGACTACTTCACGGCCACTGCTGCTGGTCATGCCAACCATCCAGCCCAGTTCCAGTTCACTGAACGTGGGTTGAGCCTCACCATTCGGGCCATAGCGGTAATCGGCATATACTTTAATCAGGTCGGCGCCATGGCCGATCTGGTTACGGACTGCTTTACTGAGTTCTTCGAGACCCGCCACTTCCTCGGCTCCCTGCGGCAGATCAATTTCCGGATTCTCGGATCTGGGGCCATAGGTTCCTCTGGCAACGATCGCCCTGGTGGCAACGATCATCCGGGGTCCGGGGATCACACCCTTTTCAATAGCCTTTTTCAAACCGGCATCATCGTACAGTGCTCCTTCCGTACCAAGGTCTCGGACCGTAGTAAATCCCGCCAGCAGGGTGGTTTTTGCATGTTGCACTGCCCTGGCCGTTCGTTCGGCCCTGGATTCCTTGAGTACCTGATCGTCCCAACTGGTCTCATTATACGGATGCAGGAATAAGTGCGAATGTCCTTCTATCAGCCCGGGAAGCAGTGTCATGCCTTTGAGTTCTTTGATGACCGTCCCGGCCGGTAATTTGAATTGCATCGGTCCTGCTGCTTCGACCAGGTTGTTTTTTACCAGTACCACCCATCCGGTATGCATGGAATCGCCATCAAATACACGATCCGGTTTGAGCAGGATATACTGGTCCTTTACCTGAGCGTTTAACAGGAACAGGTGGGAAAGACCGATACATAATATGAGCCACTTCTTCATATATAATTTTTTAGTTGAACAGGACATCCGCATATTCCGGTTTCTTCTTAAACACCGCATTGGCAAAGGGACAAAGCGGGATGATCTTCTGACCATAAGTGCGGGCATGTTCTACGGCTGCATGTACCAGCTGATAGCCTGCATTCTGGCCCCGGAGTTCCTCACTAACTTCCGTATGTTCGATGATCATTTTATCGGTGGCGGGCAGGGTGTACACCAATTCTGCAAGGTAAGCACCTTCTTCACCCACAAAAAAGATCCCCTTACTACCGGCCTGTTTGTGATGGATTGTCATGGCTGCTCTTTTATTAAAGCGATCAAGATTTTTTTGCTTATTTCGATTTGTCGCCACATATTTGCATCAGCAATGAACGTAACAATAACAAATAAACAGTGGTGGTGGCATACAACTCTAAAGGGGCTGTAGTGTCATGACTGCATTTGTATATCATTCAGGAGCCCCGGTATTCGGGGCTCCTGTTTTTTTTACCAGCTATACCAGCAAGCGAAAGAACCAGTATGAAGAAAATAACCATCAATACCCGTAGCAAAAGGATGCTGGCGGATGTCTATACCCCGGTGGGAATCTACCTGCGGTTGCGGGATAAATTCAGGGATACGATCCTGCTCGAAAGCACCGATCATCATTCTTCGGAGAACAGTTATTCCTTTATTTGTATCAATGCCATCGGTGGAATGGAGATCACCTCCCGGGAACAGGTTGAATTCAAACTGCCGGGCCGTAATCCGGAGAAAGTATCGCTGAACAATACGGCCGAAGTACCCGGTCTGCTCTGGAATTATATGCAGCAATTCGATGCTGTAAAGACTGAACAAAAAGAAGCGGCCTTTGCCCAGGGACTGTTTGGGTATTCGACCTACGACGCGGTACAGTTTTTCGATTCTATAAAATTATCTGACAAAAACGAGGGTTTCTCCACTCATCATTTATCCTCCGAAGCTTTAGCGAAAGAGGATTCACCACTCGCTATTCCCCTGATGCGTTACCGCCTGTATCAGTATGTGATCGTGATCAATCATTTCAAGGACGAATTATTTGTGTGTGAAAACCTGATAAACGGACTGGAAGGAGATGCTTCAGCGGTGGAATCCCTGATCCGCAGTAAGGATGTACCTGTTTATCCGTTTGCGTTGAAAGGTGAAGAAGTGTCGAATATGACAGATGAGGCCTATCGGGAAATGGTGCGTAAAGGAATTTCCAGTTGCCAGCGGGGGGATGTATTTCAGATCGTGCTCAGCCGCCGGTTTCGGCAATCCTTTACCGGGGATGAGTTCAATGTATACCGGGCGCTGCGCAGTATCAATCCGTCTCCCTACCTCTTCTTTTTTGATTACGGGGATTATAAGCTGATGGGTTCCTCCCCGGAAGCTCAGTTAAAGATCCGTAACCAGAAAGCCGTGGTCCATCCGATCGCGGGTACCTTCAAACGTACAGGTGATGATGATGCCGATAAAGCCGCTACTGAGCGTTTGCTCCTGGATGCCAAAGAAAACGCAGAGCATGTGATGCTGGTGGACCTGGCCCGTAATGACCTGAGTCGTATCTGTGACCAGGTGGAAGTGACCCATTATAGGCAGGTCCAGTATTTCTCTCATGTGATCCACCTGGTGAGTGAAGTGACCGGACAGGTACGGGAAGGAGCCAATCCGTTTGACCTGCTGGCCAAAACATTTCCGGCGGGCACACTCAGCGGTGCACCGAAGTTTAAAGCAATGGAGCTAATCGATGGATATGAACCGACCTCCAGGAGTTATTACGGGGGAGCGATCGGGTTTGCCGGTTTTGATGGCAGTTTTAATCATGCAATCATGATCCGCACATTCATGAGTCAGGGCAATACCCTTACCTACCAGGCCGGTGCCGGGGTAGTGGTGGCCAGTAATCCGGAAAATGAGTTGCAGGAAGTGAATAATAAATTAGGGGCGCTGAAGAAAGCGATCCTGGAGGCAGAGAAGTTGATTAGTTGACGGGGTAACAGGTCAACAACGTGTTTCCGGCGTGTATTCCCTTGTCAACTAAAAATTAATAATCTAACTAATGAAGATACTCGTATTCGACAATTATGATTCCTTTACCTATAACCTGGTGCACCTGGTGGAGAAGATCACACGGGTTAAAGTGGAGGTATACCGCAACGATGAGCTGCCGCTGGAGCAGGTAAAAGGATATGACAAGATCATATTGTCACCCGGCCCTGGAATACCGGAAGAAGCCGGAATGTTGTTGCCATTGATCAGGGAATATGCGGCCAGTAAACCGATACTGGGTGTTTGTCTGGGGCACCAGGCGATCGGTGAAGCATTTGGGGGGGCGCTGATAAATCTGACGACCGTATATCATGGGGTTGCCACGGAAATACAGGTCGGGAGTCAACAGTCAACAGCCGGGAACGAACAGGGCGTGTTAGCTGCCAGTCCTTTATTTGCAGGTTTACCTGAACGATTACTTGTTGGCAGATATCATAGCTGGGTGGTGAGTGATAAAGATTTTCCGGAGGAGCTGGAAATTACTGCGGTGGATGATAACGGATATATCATGGGGTTACAGCATAAAAGCTATGATGTACAAGGCGTGCAATTTCATCCTGAAAGTGTATTGACACCGGACGGGGAAAAGATACTGAGGAATTGGCTTGGCAGGTAAAAGCTGTCAGGGTAAATCCCATACATAAGAGATCTGATAACGAACATACATTAAAAGAATAAACTCTGCATGAAGCGTATTTTACAATATTTATTCGAACACAAAACCCTCACCCGCGAAGCGGCCAGGGAGGCCCTGGTGAATATCGGTCGTGGGGTATTCAATGAACACGAGATCACCGCGTTCATGACGGTTTATCTCATGCGCAGTATCACCATTGAAGAATTACAGGGTTTCCGGGATGCACTGATGGAGTTGTGTGTGAAAGCGGACCTTGGTGATTATTCGACCATTGATATTGTCGGTACCGGCGGCGACGGAAAGAATACATTTAATATTTCCACCCTGGCCTGTTTTATTGTAGCGGGTACCGGTCAGAAAGTGGCCAAGCATGGCAACTATGGAGCTTCCTCGGTGAGTGGAGCATCCAATGTAATGGAGCAGATGGGTTATGTATTCTCCAGCGATTCGGCTAAACTGCGGAAGGAACTGGAAAACGCTAATATTTGTTTCCTGCATGCGCCGCTGTTTCACCCGGCCCTTAAATCGGTTGGACCGATCCGGAAGAACCTGGCGATGCGGACTTTTTTCAACATGCTTGGTCCGATGGCCAATCCGGCTGATCCGGCTTTTCAATTGGTGGGGGTTTATAATCTGGAGATGGCCCGTATTTATAATTACCTGTTGCAACTGGGTGGCAAACCATTCACCATCATACATAGCCTGGATGGCTACGATGAAATATCCCTCACCACTGATACGAAAGTGATCACACATGACGGAGAACGGGTCATGACCCCGGAGCAACTGGGTAAGCGGATGGTGATGGCCGAAGATATCAGTGGCGGGGAATCGGTAGAAGACGCCGCTGCTATTTTCCGCAAGATCCTGAATGGCGAAGGCAGCTGGGCGCAGAATGCGGTGGTACTGGCCAATGCAGCCATGGCGTTACATTGCACGGGTAAGTATGCATCCTATGAGGAAGCTTATAATGCGGCTGTAGAAAGTCTGGAAAGCGGTAAGGCAAGGAAGGGGCTGGAACTGCTGATCGGTTTGCAGAAATAGAACTTTAATTGAAAATTGAGAATTGAGAATTGAATATTTCTCTAGATAAGTAAGGCAAATGTTCAATACTCAATGTTAAAAGTTCAATGAACATTGTATGAGCATTAATTGGATTAAAACGAATTGTTTATAATATGGATATCTTAGAAAAAATCGTCGCCCACAAAAAAGCTGAGATCGAGCCATTTAAAAAACTCAGCCCGGTCTCCCGGTTTGAAAAGGAAGGTTTCTTTTGGGAGGTCAGGACCCGTTCACTGGTGCACCATCTACTGTTGCCACAGAGCACTGGAATAATAGCGGAGTTCAAACGCAAGAGTCCGAGTAAGGGCTGGTTCAAGACCAAAGAACTGGAAGTGGAGCCGGTGGTAACGGCCTATAATAAGGGGGCGGCCGGAATTTCTGTTCTGACCGATCATGAGTTTTTTGGCGGTGACCTGGATGACCTGATCCAGACCAAAGTAGTAACAGATATCCCTGTTTTAAGAAAGGATTTTATTGTGGATCCCTGGCAGATCGCGGAAGCCCGGGCATTCGGGGCGGATGTGATCCTGCTGATCGCGGCCTGTCTGACCCCGGTCCAGGTAAAGGAATACGCCGCTTATGCCGCCAGTATCGGGCTCGAATCCATCCTCGAAATACACAATGAGGAGGAGCTGATGCATATCTGTGACGAGGTTAGTATGGTAGGGATCAACAACCGAAACCTGAAGACCTTTGAGGTGGATATCAATACCTCCCTGCAACTGAAAAAACATATCCCGGCCGGCAAACCGGTCATTGCAGAGAGTGGCATCTCAAATGTGGAAACTATCGTATCTTTAAAACAAGCCGGTTTCCTGGGTTTTCTCATTGGAGAGAATTTCATGAAAGCGGACACGCCAGCGATTGCTTTTGCTGATTTTGTAGACCAATTAAACGCAAAAGCACATGAAACTGAAAGTATGCGGCAACATTCTGCCGGAACAGGTGAGAGCCTTTGACGAACTGGGCGTGGATATGGCCGGGTTTAACTTCTACCCGTCCTCGCCGCGTTATATGCGGCAGAAGATCAGCCCGGAAAAGATGAAACAATTGAAGGGGAAATTTGCCCGGGTGGGTATTTTTGTAAATGCCCGGTACGACGAACTGGTAAGGACTGTGGAAGATTACCGGTTGGATATGGTGCAGCTGAGCGGGGATGAAACCCCGGAATACTGCAGTAAGATCGCCGATTTTATTTCGGTGATCAAAGTGTTCCGGCTGGCAGGAAAGGAAAATCTGGACCCGCTGACCATCCCGTACAAAAACGTGTGCGACTTCTTCATGTTTGATACCGCTGGTACCGGTTATGGCAGCACCGGTAAGAAGTTCAACTGGAAACTGCTGGAAAAAGCACCCCCTGCAAAGCCCTATTTTCTGAGCGGAGGGATTGAAGCATCGGATGTGGAGAAACTTAAAAAACTGGCAGCGGGTCCGGCAGGCGCGAAGTTGTTCGCAGTGGACGTGAACAGCCAGTTTGAAAAAGGGGCCGGAATAAAGGATATGAACAAACTGAAGCAATTTATTGACGAACTGAAATAAACAACTATGAACATTAAAGTATGCGGCATTACAGAACTGAAACAACTGCAGCAACTC
>CALRQQ020000176.1:0-7161 GCA_943370345.1 Chitinophaga pinensis | reverse complement strand
AATCCCGACGTGGTCTACAGTACCACGTCAAAGGTCAAACGCTATTTGTGGCCCGACTCCTCGTACTATACACTCAGTGAACAGCCGTCGGTTCAGTTTCTGTTTTACCTCCGGCAGGGTTTGCTGGCGGCCTGGATACTCTGTGCAGGTTGGTTGATAAGGGGTATGTTTAAAAGAAGACCATACAAATAAAATTAACAGGTGGATCGGGTCAGCGGAAAGCCGGCCTGATCCACCTGTTATTCAATATTCTTTTTACAGTTCGATCTGTTGATCGTTGTCTTCAGTGAAATTGAGGTTGAATGTGGGATGTTTCTCCAGGAAATCACGGTATTTTTTATAGGTGCCATCGCTGGCTTTTTTTCCATTGATTAGCAAGATACCGTCCTTATGCTTTAAGGTATATCCTTCTTTTTTATTGATCAGTCCGTCACTGTCCAGTCCGTCCACAAAGACCTTGTATTCCCGGATCTCTGCTTTTGCTTTTTCAATTTCGGCTTTGGCCTTCTTCATTTCCACCTGCAGTTTCGGTCCGAGTTCTTTCATTTCTTCTCCCAGTTTTTTCATGCCGGCTTCCAGCTCTTTCAGATCGATCTGCTGCACTTTTTCCATTTCTTTTTTCATCTTCTCCCAGTCCACTTTCGCCAGCCCGGCCTGTACATCCAGCTGGATCTTTGCCAGGTCCACTTCTTTCATGGCGTTGGCGATCTCGGCCTGGATCTCCTTCATATCGATTTCTTTCAGGGCTTTGTCCAGTTCCATTTTTATTTTGGCCCCGTCAAATTCCTTCATGGCTTTCTCTATTTCCAGTCTGATCTTTTCGCCGTCAAATTCACGGGCAGCCTTGGCCAGTTCGGTCTGCATTTTCTCAAGGTCCGCCTGCAGGTCGGTACGTTCCAGTTCGTCCAGCACTTCGTCCAGGTCCTTCACTTTTTTCTCTTTCGTTTTTTTGGGCAGGGTATCCTGAAGGTCCCGCGGCGTGGCACCGGGTTTTTGCTGGTAATCCCAGGAGATCAGTCCGATACTGAAGAGCAGGACAAGGAGCGGCAGCAGGTATCTGCCGGCCGGTAAGGTTGTTGGTTTCATGCGCATACATTTTTAATGATGAATTTGTTTTCCACGAAATACTTCGTATCAAATATACGATTGATTTCGTATTAAGTTACAGAGGGGGCTGGATTTGGGAAAAATTAACAAATGGGAGTGGAGAGTGGAGAATGGGGGCTAAATGCAAAAATCCTTACAGTTTTGATACTGTATCAAAACTGTAAGGACCTTTCAACTTTTACACCCCACTCTCTACACTCTACTTTCCACTCTCCTCCACTTAGTTCTTCCTGAATGCCCACTTGATCATCTCCTTCCAGGTCGGCTTCTTGCCATACATGAGGATACCGGTGCGGTAAATTTTTCCGGCAAACCATACAGTGAAGAGGAAACTCAGGATCAGAATACTCATGGAGAGGATCAGTTGCCACCAGGGTACCGTACCAGGTACGCCAAACGGGATCCGGGCCATCATCACGATCGGGGAACTGAACGGAATGATACTTCCCCATACCGCTACCGGTCCGGTGGGATCGGAAATGGCGGCGGACATCATGGCTATGGAAATGATCACTAACATAGTGATGGGGAAACTCAACGACTGTGCTTCCCGCATATCTTCATTCACGGCACTGCCGATTGCCCCGTATAATGAGGAATAAAAGAAGAAGCCGGCCAGGAAATAAAAACCAAAACAGAACAGGATCAACGGTACATTCACACTGGTAAACAGGTCCTGCATCTTACCCACCATTTCGGTGGCCATACCGGTTGTGCCGGATGCTTTACCCACATTATAAATGATAAAGACAAATGCGATCCAGAGCAGGAACTGGGTCAGGGCCACCAGGCCGATGCCCAGGATCTTACCCAGCATCATCTGAAAAGGTTTTACGGAAGAGACGATCACTTCGGCGATACGATTCGTCTTTTCTTCCATCACGCCCATCATTACCTGCGAACCATAGATCAGCAGGATCATATAGATCAGGAATCCGCAAACATAGCCGATGATCTCTGCGTATTGGGCATTGGTGTTTTCATCCTGTATATTTCTCGGGCTCACATACAGCCGCTGTTCCAGGATACCCTGCTTAAGTGAATCGATCTGCAGACTGTCCCTTTTGATGGCTGTCCAGATGGAATTCAGTTTTGCTTCCACCGCAGCCGTGGAACTGCGGCCATAGGATTTATTGGCCCTGAATTCAAGCTTTCCGCCTTCTTTCCAGTCCATGGCAGGAACCACAATATACCCGTCATACCCTGCTTTTTTATGATCAGCGATCACAGAGTCCGCATGGCCTTTTACGAGGGTGAGCAGCGAATTATCGTTTTCAAGGTTCTCCCTGGCGATCAGTGATTCGGTAAAATAACCGGAGGAATCGATCAGGGCCACATGCAGATTTTGCTTGCTTTTCTCCGCAATAAAACCTGTTCCGAAGATCAGGGCCACATACAATAACGGGAAGAGCAGGGTGGAAATGATGAATGTTTTCTTGCGTACCCGGGTAAGGTATTCGCGACGTATGATGATGAATATCTTGTTCATGTTTTTTGATTAATGGTGATTATGCGGTTACCGGTTGGAACTGACGGGCCGTTGGGGTACCTTCCACCAGTTTGATGAAAATATCATTCAGTGAAGGCAGGATCTCATTGAATGAATAGATACTCATTCCCTGGTCGAGCAGATAACGAAGTACATCATTCGGATGGTTGTCTTCCCTGATCCGGATCACGTGACGGTCATCCGAAAGGCCGATCAGTTCGAATGGTGCATTGGCCGGTACAACCGTGACCGGCTGACTCAGTCCGACACTGAATATGTTTTCCTTGAAATCCTGTTTGATGGCTTTTACCGTGCCATCAAGGATCTTACGTCCTTTATTCACCAGTACTATGTGATTACAGATCTCTTCCACCTGTTCCATCCGGTGGGTACTGAAGATGATCGTGGATCCGCCCTGCGCCAGGTTGAAGATCTCGTCCTTGATCAGGTTGCTGTTGACCGGGTCGAGTCCGCTGAACGGCTCGTCAAGTATAATGAGTTTGGGTTCGTGCAATACTGTAGTGACGAACTGGAGTTTCTGTCCCATCCCTTTGGACAGGTCCTCCACTTTCTTATTCCACCAGCTGTCCATTTCAAAACGGGCGAACCATTTTTTTATCTTCGCTTGTGCATCACTGTGGCTGAGTCCTTTCAATTGCGCCAGGTACATGGCCTGTTCGCCGATCTTCATTTTTTTATACAAGCCCCTTTCTTCCGGCATATAACCGATATGGCCTACATCATTGGTGGGGTCGAATTTTTTGCCATCAAATATGATCTGTCCCTGATCGGGATAAAAAATACCGGTGATCATCCGGATCAGGGTGGTCTTTCCGGCACCGTTGGGGCCAAGCAGTCCGAAGATCTGCCCTTTTTCCACGGTCAGGCTGATATCATCCACCGCTTTCTGGGTGGCAAAATATTTCTTTAGGTTCTGGAGTTCTAGCAAGGCCATAATGGTTGGTTTTGAACTGTAAAATTAGTTGTTGGTACGACTTCACCCTTTATTTTCGGTAAACTGCATCATTAAGGGTGTAAAATGCTGCCAGATCCACCTGATCGGTGAAAAAGGCTTGCGTAAATCTCCCGCAAAGATTAAAAGCGTTTACTAAAGAGGAAGAAGTCTTAAATTTTCAAGCTTTTCAGTTTTGAAAGAGGGTGGCATTCAGGATAAGTCTTATTGGCTTTGCGGGCCATATTTTGCCTGGATCATGGAAGCCACCCGTTCGCCGTCCATGGCAGCACTCACAATACCTCCTGCATAACCGGCACCTTCCCCGCAGGGATACAGGTTTTCGATCTGCGGGTGTTGCAGATTGTCATTATTTCGGGGGATCCTTACCGGAGAGGATGTACGGGATTCCGTTGCCACCACCACCGCTTCATTGGTCAGATACCCTTTCATCTTTTTTCCAAACTCAAGGAATCCCTGCCGGAGCCGTTCTGCTACAAAAGAGGGCAGTACGTCCTGCATGGAGACAGATTGGATACCTGGCAGGTAAGAGCAGTCGGGCAGACTGCCGGATTTTTTATTGGCCGTAAAGTCAACCAGCCGTTGTGCAGGGGCCACCATTTTACCACCTCCGGCCAGAAAGGCTTTTTGTTCTACCGATTGCTGGAAATACATAGCGGCCAATGGCCCGTATTTATTGAAGGCCTGTACATCTTTTTCTTCTATGCTGACTACGATACCGCTGTTGGCATAGGGATTATTCCGTTTGGAGGGACTCCACCCATTCACCACCAGTTCACCGGGTGCAGTAGCTGCCGGGGCAATAATGCCGCCGGGACACATACAAAAGGAGAATACCCCTTTACCATCCACCTGCTGTACCCAGCTATAGGAAGCGGGCGGCAGGAATTCTCCCCGGATCGGACAATGATACTGCGCACTATCCACCAAAGATTGGGGATGTTCCACCCGTACCCCCAGCGCAAAGGGTTTTAATTCGATCTGTATCTTTTGTTGGTGCAACAATTCAAATATATCCCGTGCCGAATGGCCGGTGGCGAGGATCACCGCATCGCCTTCAAAGCTGTTACCATCCGCAGTCCTGACAGCTTTGATTTTATTTCCATTCAGCTCAAAACCGGTCACCTTTTTTTCAAACAGAAATTGTCCCCCGCACTCGAGGACCTTTTCCCGCATGGCGGTGATGATCTGCGGCAGTTTATTGGTGCCGATATGCGGATGGGACTCATATATGATCTTTTCATCGGCCCCGAAATGAACGAATAACTCCAGGATCCGGTTGATGTCACCACGTTTGCTGCTGCGGGTATACAATTTCCCATCACTATAGGTGCCGGCACCCCCTTCCCCAAAACAATAGTTACTGTCCGGATTCACTTCCCCTTCTTTATTCAGCAGGGCCAGGTCCCTTCGACGTGCCCGTACATCTTTTCCTCTTTCCAGCAACAGGGGCCGGATCCCGGATTCGATCAGTTGCAGAGCAGCAAAAAGTCCGGCGGGGCCGGCTCCGACAATAATGACTGTTTGTTTTGCCTGACGGACATCCCGGAATGAAAAAGATATTCGTTCCCGTTCCCGGAAAGGTTCATCAATATAAGCCAGTAAGGTCAGGTTAATCCAGGGTTGCCGCCCCCGGGAATCGATGGATTGTTTCTGGAGCAGATACCCGTTGATCACTGCAGGTCTGACACCGGCAGCACGGGCGATGGCTTGTTTCACGAGTGTTTCACTCGCGGCTTCGGAAGGTAATAATCGGAGGCTGATGGTCTTTTGCATAACGTCAGGTTTTTATCCTGAAAGAGGGTACAAAGATGCAAATAAAAAGCCGGGATATTTTTTTCCTTTTTCCTGCACGGTATATAAAATTGTGATACCTTCAGACGAGATCGTTAGTTATGAACCCCAGGTACATTTTTTTTCCGGCTCTGCTTTTATTCATTACAGGAATTTCCTGTCATACTTCTTACCAGGGACAATCCCTCCAATATAACGGATACAGGATCGGCAAGACCATGCCGGCGGATTCATCGATGCTCCGTTTTCTTCAGCCATTCAGCGACAGTGTCAATAGTAGTATGAATACGGTACTGGGTGTATCGGCGGTGAGTATGGAGAAAACACAGCCAGAGAGTACATTGGGGAATTTTATGGCTGATGCCTTTCTCACCATGGCCCGTGAAAAATATAAAACAGACGTGGACCTGGCATTTGTGAATTTTGGCGGTATCCGGCTGACCCAGTTGCCGGCTGGTAACATCACCCGCGGAAAAGTATTTGAACTGATGCCCTTTGATAATCTCCTCATACTTCAGAAACTGAAGGGATCGGTATTACAACAGGTGCTTGACCTGATGGCGGCCCGGGGTGGCTGGCCGATTGCCGGCGTGAAAATGGAGATCAGTAAGGGCAAGGCCGTGAATGTACGGATTGGTGGCAATCCGCTGGATCCTGATAAAATGTATACGATCGCCAATTCCGATTTTATCGCAAATGGCGGCGATAATGCAGATATGCTCCGGCCGGTGCCACAGATCACCAATGGCTACCTGATGCGGGATGCGATCATCGATTATATCGCTTCGCTCAACAGCAAAGGAAAAACTATTACCGCAACGATCGAAAACCGGGTGACCAATGCTCAGTAGAAAACGATTTTTTAGACAAGCGGCCCTGACTGCCGGCGGCTTACTGGCTGGTCCCGGACTGCTGGAAGCGGCAGAATATTTTAATCCGCTCAGACTCACGATCCTGCATACGAATGATACCCATAGCCGGCTTGAACCCTTTCCAATGGACGGTGGCCGCAACCAGGGAATGGGCGGCATTGCATCCCGTGCCCGGCTGATCAGTCAGATCCGGCAGGAGGAAGAACAGGTATTATTACTCGATGCCGGGGATATCTTTCAGGGCACCCCTTATTTCAACATATATAAAGGAGAACCGGAGATCAAAGCCATGTCCATGCTCGGCTATGATGCCTGTACCATCGGGAATCATGATTTTGATGCGGGAATGGAAAACCTGGCTAATCAGCTGACCAACCACGCCAGCTTCCCGATGCTGGTATGCAATTACAATTTCAGCGGTACACCGATGGAAAATAAGACCGAACCCTACCGGGTATTCCGGAAAGGCAAACTAACAATCGGTCTGCTGGGTGTAGGGATCGAAGGAAAGGGATTGATCCCTGATAACCTCTTTGGACGTACCCAATACCTCGACCCGGTACAAAAAGCCAATGAAACCGCGGAACTGCTGAAAAAGAAGAAAAAGTGCGATATGGTGATCTGCCTTTCTCACCTGGGTAACCAGTACAAAGGGTTTGACAAAGTGAGTGATGAAATACTTGCAAAAGAGAGCGATAATATTGACCTGATCATTGGAGGACATACCCATACTTTCCTGGATCAGCCACTGGTGTATAAGAACAAGAAAGGAGATGATGTGGTGGTCAATCAGGTGGGTTTTGCCGGCCTGATCCTTGGTAGACTAGATTTTGAATTTACCAAATTTTCGGGCAAAAAACTGGCGAAAAGTCACACAATTTCTGTTTCACAAAAATCAGGTGGATAAAATTTTTTTTTAGAAAAGA
>CALRQQ020000175.1:0-7174 GCA_943370345.1 Chitinophaga pinensis | reverse complement strand
GCATGAAGCTGAGCGTCTTGAAGGTTCTGTACGGAATACCGGTATCCATGCCGCAGGGATCATCATTGCGCCAAAGGACCTGACCGAACTGATCCCGGTAGCCACCTCCAAGGACTCGCATTTATGGCTGACCCAGATCGAGGGTAGTGTGATCGAGGAAGCAGGTGTAATCAAGATGGACTTCCTGGGACTGAAAACCCTTACCATTATCAAGAATGCATTGGCCCTGATCAAACAAAATCACGGCGTGGAGATCGATATAGATACGATCCCGCTGGATGATGAAAAGACCTTTGAACTCTATCAGCATGCATCCACGATCGGTACGTTTCAGTTTGAAAGTCCGGGTATGCAGAAATACCTCCGTGACCTGAAGCCCGATAAATTTGGCGACCTGATTGCGATGAACGCCTTGTATCGTCCCGGTCCCATTGCCTATATCCCCAACTATATCGATCGTAAACACGGCCGGGAGGCCATCAGCTATGACCTGCCGGAAATGGAAGAATATCTCCAGGAAACCTACGGGATAACGGTGTATCAGGAGCAGGTAATGTTGCTGGCCCAGAAGCTGGCCGGTTTCAGTAAAGGAGATGCTGACGTGTTGCGGAAAGCGATGGGAAAGAAACAGAAAGCAGTACTGGATAAGATGAAGGCCCAATTCATCAGTGGCGCCAGGGCCAAAGAACTGCCGGAAGACAAACTGGAAAAGATCTGGACTGACTGGGAAGCGTTTGCTCAATACGCGTTCAATAAATCACATTCTACCTGTTATGCCTATGTGGCGTACCAGACCGCTTATCTGAAGGCGCACTACCCTGCTGAATATATGGCCGCGGTACTGAACAACGCCGGCAGCATTGACAAGATCACATTCTTCATGGAAGAGTGTAAGCGGATGGGGTTAAAAGTACTGGGACCTGATATCAATGAATCGCTGAAAGGTTTTGCCGTGAATGAAAAAGGCGAGATCCGGTTTGGTCTTGGCGGTTTGAAAGGAGTGGGCGAAGCAGCTGTGGAAAGTATCATCGAAGAACGAAAGAAAAACGGCTGGTTTAAAAACATATTTGATTTCATAAAGCGGATCAATCAACGGACCGTTAATAAAAAAACACTGGAGAGCCTGGCCTATACGGGAGGTTTTGATTGTTTTCCCGAACATCACCGCGCCCAGTATTTCACCATACCGGAAGGTGAAACGGTGAACGGGCTGGAAAAGATCATCAAGTTCGGCCAGATCATGACCGCGCAGAATGCCAGCAGTACGAATACTTTATTTGGCGATCTCCCGGCCAGCATGGAGATCCCGCCACCCCGGATACCGGATTGCACCCCCTGGTCGCTGGTAGAACAACTGGATCATGAAAAAGAAGTGGCCGGTATATTCCTGAGCGGGCATCCGCTGGATAACTACCGGTTCGAAATGAAGCACTATGGAGTAACAGCACTTGCAGATTTCAACGAATTCAAGGACAGTATCCGGATGCAGCCCAACCCGGGAAGGCCCTTCCGCATTGTTGGATTGGTAGCGGATGCGCAGCACCGGATCGCCCGGAGCGGGAATAAGTTCGGGATCTTTGTTATTGAAGATTATTCCGGCAAGACGGAAATAGCCCTTTTCAGCGAGGATTATATGCGACTGACCCCCATTCTGCAACCGGGAAGCACGGTTCTCATTCACGGGTATTTCAAACCTCGCTATAATAAAGAGGAGTTTGAGTTTAAACTGACCGCTGTAAGCCTGGCAGAGACCATGAAAAAAACCATGACTAAACAGGTGACCATTGAAGCCCATCCGGGGGTGATCAGTGCGGACATGGTAAGTTTTATTGAGAAGAACATGCGGGATTTCCCCGGCAAATCCACCCTCCGGATCAACCTTTCTGAACCGAGGAACAAAATGAAAATCAGCCTGGTGACGATGAGCGGGGGCTTTGAAATGAATGAGGAAATGATCCAGTTCCTGGAAAATAAGCCGGAACTGGAAGTGCAGGTACTGACCAGCTGACAGGCACTAAGTATGTGCTTTTAACAGCTGTTAACAAGTTTCCCTGACAAGTTTTCAACCGGGGAGCCAAGTTTTACACAACTTTGTGTCAGTATCACATGTTATCCGGGCAGGACTTAAATTTGCTATCCCTTAAAGAACAAAACAAAAAAATTATACAATGGCAAAAGAATTTACCGACGCGAACTTTAAAACAGATGTATTAGCTTCCGATAAACTGACCGTGATCGATTTCTGGGCAGAATGGTGTGGTCCCTGTCGTGCCATCGGGCCGGTTATTGAAGAATTGTCCAAAGAATATGATGGCAAGGCCAATATTGGCAAACTGAATGTCGACAATAACCCTGAGGTTTCTATGAATTATGGTATCACCTCTATCCCCGCTATTCTCTTTATCAAGAATGGCCAGGTAGTGGATAAATTAGTGGGTGCACAACCGAAAGCGAATTTTGTAAGAAAGATCGAATCGCATATCTGATCATTGATCGTATAAAAAAATCCCGGATGGCTGTTGAACAGCATCCGGGATTTTTTATGTCCTGTATATATTGATATTAATGTTTTACATCCGTGGCCTGTCCGGGTTGATGTTTGTATTGGAATGTTGCCAGGAATAATACGGCGATCACCAGTGAATAGGCCGCAAATGAGAACCAGATATTCTGCCAGTTTTTTGTTCCGGCCACATCGGTAAAATAATCTACTACTTTACCGGCAAACAGACCTCCCAGGATGGCGCCAAGACCATTGGTCATGAGCATAAACAATCCCTGGGCACTGGCCCTGATCTCCGGTCGGGCCTCCCGGTCAACAAATAATGATCCGGATATATTAAAGAAATCGAAAGCCATTCCATAAACAATCATTGACATCAACAACAGTGTCAACCCGGTACCGGGGTTCCCAACTCCGAATAAGGCAAACCGCAGTACCCAGGCGATCATACTGAAAAGCATCACCTGTTTTATACCAAAACGACGGAGAAAGAAAGGAATAGTCAGGATAAACAAGGTTTCTGATATCTGCGAAAGGGAGATGAGGATATTGCTGTGCTTTACTGCAAAACTATCAGCGTACTCCGGGATCTTCCCGAAATCGCCCAGGAAGGGATTACCAAACATATTGGTGATCTGCAGGGCTGCCCCAAGGAACATGGCGAACAGAAAAAACTTAGCCATCATCGGGTTTTTGAATAACTGGAAAGCATCCAGCCCCAGCCGGGTGGCAAACGATTTTTTCTCCGTTGATTTACTGGTATACACCGGGGGCAGCGAAAAACAATACAGCCCAGTGAAGACACTGGCTACTGCCGCAAAATAGAATTGGTTACTGTTTTGTGTCCAGCCGAGCAGGTCCACTGCCCATTCGGCTACAATAAAGCCAACGGTACCCCATACCCGTATGGGGGCAAAACTTTTTTGTATATCAAAATTATTTTTGCTCAACAGGCTGTAGGAAACTGAATTACTCAGGGCAATAGTTGGCATATAGAAACAACTGACGGCAAATATGGCCCAATACATGTCGGCTGCACTGGTAACGGTACTGGCATAATAAAGAGCAACACCTCCCAGGATATGGCTGATCCCTAAAACTATTTCCGCCCGGATATATTTATCCGCCAGGATACCCAACAGGGCGGGCATAAACAGGGAAGCCCAGCCCATGGTACCGTAGGTATTCCCGACTTTGAACCCAAGGTCAAGGTCAACGGGATTATTAAAACTGGCAAACATATATCCACCCAGAGAGATAAGCCAGATGCCCCATACAAAAAACTGCAGAAAACTTAATGTGGTGAGGCGCAATTTCAGGTTCATGTGAAAAAATTTTGTAAATGGTTGCTTAGAACAGGGAAGATAAGAATTTTTCCGACCCGTCGAATTTCCGGAAAAAGGCATTGAAAGGCTGCTTAACTTTGCCTATTAATCTGTTTGAATCATGGTGACCGATATCGTATTAGCGCCTGAGTTGCAATCCATCGCAGCCAAAGTAAAAGCCGGGGAACGTATTACTGACGAGGAATGTCTCACGCTTTTTGAAAAGGCCAGCCTCGGCTTTGTGGGCAGTCTGGCCAATGAAGTAAGGGAGCGGCTGCATGGAGACAAGGTTTATTTCAACCGTAATTTCCATATTGAACCCACCAATGTCTGTGTATTCAGTTGTAATTTCTGTTCGTACAGCCGTCTTTATGCCCATAAAGAAGAAGGCTGGGAACTGACCATACAGCAGATGCTTGATATGGTAAAAAAATATGATGGACAGCCGGTGACTGAGGTACATATTGTTGGGGGGGTGCATCCGAAAATGGACCTGAATTTTTTTGCCGACCTGCTGAAGCAGATCAAGGCACACCGTCCCGACCTCCATATCAAGGCCTTTACTGCGGTAGAGTATGATTATATGTTCCGCAAGGCAAAAATGACTGTGGAAGAGGGACTGAAATTCCTGATCGCTGCCGGACTGGATTCGATTCCCGGCGGGGGCGCAGAGATCTTTCATCCGGAGATCCGGGAAAAGATCTGTGCAGATAAAGTTAATGCGGAGGGCTGGCTAAAAATACATGAGACGGCTCACCAGCTTGGACTGCATTCCAATGCCACGATGCTATACGGTCATATTGAAAATTTTACCCACCGGGTGGACCATATGCGCCGTTTAAGGGACCTGCAGGATCGGACAAAAGGTTTCAACACGTTTATCCCGCTTAAATTCCGGAATAAGGATAATGACATGAGTCATGTACCCGAAAGCACGCACATTGAAGATATGCGGCTATATGCCATTGCCCGTATTTATCTGGATAATTTTCCCCACCTGAAAGCCTACTGGCCCATGCTTGGACGTCAGCAAGCACAACTTTCACTTTCATTTGGAGTAGATGATATAGACGGAACCATTGATGATACCACTAAGATCTATAGTATGGCCGGTTCTGAGGAACTGAATCCGTCGATGTCAACCGCCGATCTTATCAACCTGATCCGCCAGGCAAAAAGAGAACCGGTGGAAAGAGATACATTGTATAATGAACTACAAAACTTCGGCAAAACAGGTGATGCAATTCAACCAGCATTGAACTAAGGCTGTTTGTATATAATTAAAAGAGGGTATCATGATAACATGATACCCTCTTTTTTATTGGAAGGTCAGGCCATTGCAGCCAGTCCTTATTTGTCCTCTTCGGGCTGATAACCGGCAACGATGCCTGCTGTCTCTTCTGTAACAGATGCATCGTCAAATGTCAGAACGGTTTGAGTTACTTCCACTTCACCTTCCGGAGTACTGAATACTTCAGTTATTTCTTCAATCATCACCGGCGCTGCGGTAAGTTCCGGGGCCGGAACAGGTTTGGGAGCAGGTGTTTTTTTAACAACGGGCTTTTTAACAACGGGTTTGGGCGCTGCTGCTTTTTTCACCACTGGTTTTTTGGCCACGGGTTTGGCAGTTACTGCTTTTTTCACCACCGGTTTTTTAGCCACGGGCTTCTTAGCCACGGATTTCTTCGGGGCTGCTTTTTTTACCAGCTTCCCGGATACTTTCTTTGCTGCCTTTTTCTGGGCTGCCTTTTTCACCACTTTCTTCACTGCTTTTCTGGCCACCTTTTTTGTCGCCTTTTTAGGAGCTGCTTTTTTCACGGCTTTCTTTTTGGGAGCCGGCTTTGTCTTAGATTTTGCTTTTACAGCTTTTTTCTTGGCTACAACTTTCTTTTTAACCGCTTTCTTCGGAGAAGCCGCTTTTTTACTGGAAGCAGGTTTTGCTGCTTTTTTTCTGGCTTTCTTTTTTGTTGGCATGGCAGGGAATTTTTATTTTAAGTAATTACTGGTAGAATGTTCTAATAAATTTACAACATCCCGGTTAATAACAACCGTCTTCCCTGAAAATAAAGCAGCAACCATTCATTTATGATCCGGGATATAGTCCTGTTTAACGGTTTTCCTTCTGTGAGTTCAAGTTGAAAAAAATAAGTAGCGGCCGATAAAATCTAAGTATTTGTGCATAGTGCTGATTGTCAGCTTTTTGCAATTTTTCATCTCTGTCACCCTGGCTTCGGTTTAAATTGAATCCGGGCATCTATTTGAAATCCGGGATATGGATATTAATTTTAACGCTCAAGTAAAATTCAAGCCTTCTGAATGCCTAAGTCCGGGCTTTTTCATTTACCGGTATTTCTGATCTGATTCCAAAGACAAACGCAACCCCGGCTTCATATCCGGTTTTCCGTATTGAATAATATAACTGTACCTGAACCTGTCCCTATTAAACTAAAAAATCTATGCTGTTCAATTCAATAGATTTTATTCTCTTTTTCCTCATTGTAACGGTAGCGTATTACCTGCTGCCCTATAAAAGCCGTTGGATTTTACTCCTGGGGGCCAGTTGTTTTTTTTACATGGCCTTTGTTCCCGTTTATATACTGATCCTCGCGTTTACCATTCTGATCGATTATTTTGCCGGCATATGGATTGAAAAAAGTGAGGGCAAAAAAAGAAAGCGGCTGTTGGTTCTTAGCCTGGTGGCCAATATAGGGGTGCTGGTCGTTTTCAAATACTACAATTTTTTCCTTGACAACCTGGGGTTTCTGCTGAAAGGGTTTGCCCTTGAGAATCCCTTACCCAGACTGGATATTCTCCTGCCGATCGGACTTTCGTTTCATACGTTCCAGGCCATGAGTTATACCATCGAAGTTTATCGTGGAAATCAAAAAGCAGAACGTCATTTTGGTATTTATTCCCTCTTTGTGATGTTTTACCCACAATTGGTGGCAGGCCCGATTGAAAGGCCGCAAAACCTGCTGAGCCAATTCAGGCAAAAACGTGACTTTGATTATTCGAATGTAACAGCTGGTTTAAAAATAATGCTCTGGGGGTTTGTAAAAAAGCTCGTGATCGCAGACAGGCTTGGTATTTACGTGGATGCGGTTTACGGGGATCCGGCTCACCAGGGAAGTGCTTCCCTGATACTGGCAACCATCTTTTTTGCCTTCCAGATCTACGCGGATTTTTCAGGATACACAGACATTGCCATTGGTGCAGCCCGGGTCATGGGTTTCAAACTGATGACCAACTTCAAACGCCCATTCCTCTCACGCAGCACCGCTGAATTCTGGAAACGCTGGCATATATCACTATCCAGCTGGTTCAGGGACTATCTGTACATCTCGAT
>CALRQQ020000174.1:0-7179 GCA_943370345.1 Chitinophaga pinensis | reverse complement strand
CCTATTATCTGCGTACTCATAAGATCGCGGTCTATCAGCGGGAAGCTATAAAGTTATAAAGGGGCATTGAAAAAAAGCCCTGCTTCGATTGAAACAGGGCCTGTATCGGAATGATCAATGTTCAGAAATGATGGTTTTTCTTTCCGAATGTCCGGATATAATTCACCAGGTCTCCGGGGATCCTTGTTTTTCCAAAACTTCCTTCCATAGCATCCTGATTGCCGGGAATTCTTTTTTTGAATCCGGGCATATCACTGTGGCCGGAATAGATCTTATAGAGCAATGCCCCATCCGATTGTCGCTGGAAGATCTCCAGGGTGAAATCCGTCGGGGTATTATTCAGTTTATACGCCCGTTTTCCGGATCCTTTGCCATCTGTGCCATGACAACTCAGGCAGAAATAATCATACAATTCCTTTCCTGACGCAATGGATGCATCGTCCGCGGTTACCGGGTTCGTCAGTTTTTCATATTTCTCCGGCACTTTCCAGGGGTCTTCCTGGTTGGTAGTAAAGGATAATGCGGTACCCAGCAGGATGATTATACCAGTCAGTATTAATAGTTTTTTCATTTTAATGTGTTTGTAAGTACACCAATAAAAGTCAACCATTAAATGTAGTCTGCCGTTATTGGGGGTTATTATGACGCTTGTCAAAGATCGCTATGCGTTTGCTCAGTTTATATAAACCGGCAAATGATGATGTTGTCTTTTATATCAGGTGTAATGCAGGGCCAGTCTGTGTTTCAACGTTTCTTTTATTGAAATGACAAGGTGGTGACGGGCAAAGGTCTGGCCGATTGATTTGTTTGACTTTTGTAGGATCAAAAAAAGGATGGCCATGTCTTTGACCATCCTTCCACCGTCGCATTGTGTCACTATAGTTTTATGAATTCCACCCGGCGGTTGAGTGCTTTATTGGATAGGGTGGTATTAGGAGCTACCGGTTCAGCCTCGCCACGTCCGTCGGTTTCAATACGACCAGGTTCAATGCCAAAGGATTTGACCAAATCGGTTTTTACAGCAGCCGCTCTTCGTTTTGACAGATCCAGATTGGAAGCATCGGCTCCATCTGCATCAGTATGTCCAACGATCCTGATCCTGACTTCCGGATTTTCAGACAGGATCGTTGCGATCTCTTTGAGTGAACCATAAGAGGCAGGCTTGACCACATCTTTATTCACATCAAAGTAGATCCCATAACTGATGATTTTACCATCCGTCATCAGTTTGTTCCGCAAATCCGGTGCACCCACGGCAATACGTACGTTGCTGATCAGGGCAGCGCCATCTTCAAAACGGATCCGGTCCATTTTGATGCCAGCCAGCGGAAAAGCCTTGGGGAGGTCAAACAGTTTATGCTCATTCACATAATAACGCACCCTGGATTTCTGGACCCAGACAGCTATATGGTACTGCTTGTTTTCCTTCTGGTAATATTGTTCATCATTTGAATAACCGGTAAGACCCAGTGCATTCCCTTCATTACTGTTTATATAGGTACGGTAGTATGGGCGACCGAAGTACTCCACACCACTCGCAAATCCCGCTTTGCCAGGTACGGCCCCGCCATCCCAGGCGCGGGCATTGATACTTTGCATCAGTCGGAATCCATAACCGGCCATCCGGCCTTCTTCACCTTTGATCGGTATCACATCAAATTCAATGGTATAATTTTCCGGCAGTCGAAGTAATGAATCGGTCCAGATATCCGACCGGCCGGCATAGCGCATCCAGCGACCGGCGTAGAGGTTGCTGCTGACCACTTCTGCAGAACCATTGGTATTCCACAGGGCCGGGAAATCACCGATATTATCCTGTGAAAAATCATCATAGAAGATCACCCTTTCCCCGGGAACAAAATCATATTTCGAATAAAGTTCCAGGGAAGGAACCGTATCTTTTTTTTGTTGATCAGGTACAGCGACTTTATTCTCAACAGGGTTTCTTTGTGCAGAGTCTGTTTTTTCCTGAGGAGTTCTGGGTTTATCTTTTTTGTCAAACAGGCTATCGATGGCCTGATCCGTTTTTTTCTCAATGGTACGGTTTGCTTTTCGTTCCAGTAGTTTTTTTGGATTGATCAGTTGTGCACGGGTTGTCTGGCTTAATAAGAAAACAAGTACAGCAAGGCTGTATACTGCATACCTTTTCATAACCGGGTGTTTTGGAAAAGGTAACGGCGTCGCAAAGCGGGACCTCTTGACAGGGGTCATTCATACTGGTGATTATTGTCAGATCAGCCCGCAAAACTGTCTAGCGAAAGTCAGAGCTGGAATTCCCATACTGTTCGGTATTGCCCTTTTTCTTCCACATATTCAAGGAAGGATTGATAAAACTTATCCCCCCCGATCGTGGCACTGTCACCGATCACTAATAACTGCTCTTTGGCGCGGGTGATCGCCACGTTCATCCGGCGATAATCTTTAAGGAATCCTATTTCACCTTCATCATTACTCCGTACAAGGGATACGATGATCTTTTCCTTTTCCTGCCCCTGAAAACTATCGATGGTACTGATACGCATTCCTGCGGGTAATAGATCCCGGGCGGCGGCTACCTGGCCGGAATAGGGCGAAATGAATGCGGTACCTGCTGCATCCCAGGCTTCCTGTTCAAGGAACTGGCGTACGATCTGTAATTCCCCTTCATTCTGCAAGCTGATCCCGTCAGGCCCTTGCTTTTCATTGTAACCCGAACCGGCTGTATCAATAAACGTGATATGGGTACCGGTATTTTCAAGATGTGTGGCGGTTTTCAGTAACTCATTATAAAAATACCGGCTGCTGAAACCGGCAATGGCGGATCGCATGCGGTATTGGGTATCCAGTAAATGAACGGCGCTGGTATGATGAATGGCTACTTCCAGTATCGAGTTATTGAAACCGAGGGCCGCAGCCTGGTGACTTAATACGGTTGGTGGTAATTGCCAGTGATCCCCGGCCAGAACGATCTTCCCGGCCATCGGGAAAATACACCAGGCCAGTGGTTCAATACATTGCCCGGCCTCATCCAGGAAAAGCCGGTCGAATTTCAATTGATCCACCCCGGCATCATAAAGCCCGATCGGTGTACCAGCGATCACCTGGGCCTCCTGAAACAGTTTCTGTTCATTATATTCCTGCAGCTTCCTGATCTCCGCCCGGATGGCTTTCACTTCCTTGAATAGAAGATTACGTTGTTCCCGTTCCGCTTTACCAAAACTCCGTTTGTATTTCAGGGCCATCCGGCGGAATTCCTCGGCACGGATCCGGAGTTGTTTGATCTCTTTCTGTGATTTACTGTTGCCAAGCTTGCCCTCAGGTGTATGCGAAAATACGTCCGCATCCGTTTTGCTGCTGTTGCCCACCCGCAGCAGGTTAACCCCAAGACCGATCAGTGTTTTGGATAAATGATCCACCGCCGCATTACTGGGGGCTGATACCAGTATCTTTTCTCCCTGTTGAACCAGCTGATAAATGGCTTCGGACAGGGTCGTGGACTTTCCTGTACCGGGAGGACCGTGTACTATGAGCAGGTCCTCCTGCTGCAGGATCGCCCGGATGGCTTCCTGCTGACTCTCATTCAGTGTGCTGTTTCTGAATGAAAGGGATGGGCCTGCAGCAGTGGCATTGGCCCTGACCGTAATGGCCGGACCATGTACCTGTTCGAAAAGACGAAAAAGTGGTTTATGCTGTTCCAGTTCATTCAGCACTTTTTTCATGATCGACGTCGTGCGGGTATCCGGCGCCAGTTTGAGGCCGACACCATCGTCTTCGATCCAGTCCGGAAAATCGGGTGCAAATAACCGGAACTCACCGGCTTTCCCATCCAGACTGATCAGTACGCCCTTTACCGGTTCCTCTCCGCTGATAAAGCACTCGATCGCGGCCCCATCCCTGAACAGGTTGGTCTCAGGTGGAAAAGCCAAACGGAAACTGATCTCCGGGTAATCGGCATACCCGAAATTTTTACGGGTCACGATCAACGGATGCAGGGCCAGCCCTTCGGCCTTTAATTGTTTCAGCGTGTGTGCCTGGTCAAGTGCGTAGCGGGTGGCCTGTTCTTTTTCTTCCAGGTCCACACATTTCAGTAAAGTTTGCAATTGCGGGTGCATGGCCGGAAGATAAGTAAATAGCCCATGGGGCGGAAATGATAATTTTTCTGAATCCCGGAAGAAAATTATCTTCCCCATCCAATTGCGCTGAACCAAGTAATTCAATTTTTCACCTCAAACACAACTCCTGGGCCAGGAACGAAATATTGCATTAGTCTGTAACAGGCTGGCCGGCTCCGGTTTGGCACTGGATGTGGTGGCAAAGCTGGAAGGGCTGTTGCATCAGTATAGTATTCCCAAAACGGTATTCATCCAGGACTGGCCTGTTTCCTTCGAAGGTTTTTCTGATATCTACCTGGTAGGAGGTGATGGCACACTGAATTATTTTATTAACAAGTATCCGGAAACAATCCTTCCTGTCGTGCTTTTCAAAGGAGGAACCGGTAATGATTTTCATTGGTTACTTTATGGCGATACCGGTACTGTCGAGCAGTTTAAGCAGGTACTGGAATTACCTGCCCGTCCGGTGGATTGCGGCCGTTGCAATGACCGTCTTTTTATCAACGGGGTTGGTGCCGGATTTGAAGGAGCCGTCGCCAAAGCCCTGCAGGCAAAGAGCAAACTTCCTGGTAAAACATCCTACCTGCTCGCCATTCTTCAAAAGATCTTTTCCTATCGTTCCCGTCATTTTACGATCATGACCGGAGATAAAGTGATCACCGGAAAAAAGCTTCTGGTGGATATCAGTAATGGCCGTAGAGCGGGAGGCGGATTTCATGTGGCACCCGTAGCAAGGGCTGATGATGGATTACTGGACCTGGTGATCGCCACGTCGATGTCCTTCTTTCGCCGGTTACTCTACCTGCCTGTGATCGAAAAAGGGAAACACCTGGGTCTTCCGGTGATTACCCATCTGCAGGTTAAATCAGTTCGCGTGCAGTCACTGGAACCCATCCAGTTTCACCTGGATGGTGAATATGGTGAAGCCGCTTCACTGGAGATTCATATCAGGGAAAAAGCTTTTCTATTCCGGTATTGATCCGGCCTTGCTGTTCCTGACATGACGGGTATCATGTGTTCATTTCATTTACATTTGCGGCATGAACATTTTTTCAAATCCACAGATCAGCCTGGCGGGTACGGACGATATTCCGGATATTATGCATTTACTGAACAGTGCTTACCGGGGAGAGTATTCACGGAAGGGCTGGACCACTGAAGCAGACCTTATTGCGGGGAATGTGCGAACCGATGAACAAAATCTTTCGGATGTTATGGCTATTCCGGGCAGTGTATTCCTGAAGTATTGCAATTCGGAAGGACAGTTGTTGGGTTGTGTAAACCTGCAGGTACAAGCGAACCGAGTATACCTTGGGATGTTCAGTGTGGAACCGGTTTTGCAGGGAGGAGGCATCGGTAAGATCATTCTTCGTTCGGCGGATGAGTATGCCCGTTCACAGGGATGTACCAGTCTCTATATGTCGGTGATTTCGTTACGTAGTGAACTGATCGCCTGGTATCAACGCCAGGGATATGTGGATACCGGTGAACGGAAGCCGTTCAGGGAAGACGGACTGACCGGCAAACACCTTCGGAAACTTGAATTTATGACGCTGGAAAAACCCTGTTGATCAAGTGCTTGTTGTACAGTGGCGATGGCCTATTTTCGGGGTATGGTTTTATTAGCAGTCAGGGGGGCCGGCAAAGAAGAAAAAACAGGGTTTTCTGTAAAAGATATTTCTTTTGAACAGGCGCAATATGAGCGGATCGCCATAGTGGGGGAGACCGGTTCCGGAAAGACCAGTCTGCTGAAGATGATCGGAGGTTTATTACAACCCGATACCGGAGAAATACTTTTTGAAGGCGCCAGGGTTCTTGGTCCGTTGGAAAAACTCCTGCCGGGTCATCCGCGGATCGCTTATCTCAGTCAGCATTTTGAATTACGGAATAATTACCGGGTGGAAGAGGAACTCGAGGCCCGGAATAAGCTGACCGAGGAAGAAGCCCGTGCGATCTACGAAGTCTGCAGGATCAGTCACCTCCTCAAACGTAGAACGGATCAATTGTCCGGTGGTGAACGACAACGGATCGTATTGGCCCGGTTGCTTACAACATCTCCCTCTTTATTATTACTGGATGAGCCCTATTCCAATCTCGACCGTCATCATACCCAGGTGATCAAAGATGTACTGAAAGATCTGGTGGAACAATGGAAGATCAGTTGTATCATGGTGTCGCATGATGCCGAAGACCTGCTGGCCTGGGCAGACCGGGTATTAGTGATGCGGGATGGCCGGATCATTCAGGAGGGTAGTCCGGAGGCTGTATACCGACAGCCGCTGGATTGTTATACCGCTTCCTTGCTGGGGGATTATAATTTGCTGGAGCAACCATTGGCAGGAGCCCTGATACACGGATATGAAACAACTGAAGGGAGCCATTGGATGTTGCGTCCCGAACAACTGGGGCTGGTGGAAGACAGTTCGCCAATGGTAAAGGCTACTGTAAAAGAGGTTTATTTTTGCGGCAGTCACTACACAGTGGTGGTAGAATCGATGGGGCAATTACTCAGGATCCGGAGGGCACAATCTGTTCGTACAGGTGAACAGTTTGGATTAACTTTAGCACTGGGCTTTCCCTGCCTGATTCTTTAAATAAAACGATAAATATGAAAGCATTATTCCTGCTACTATTCATTTTTGCCGGTATGGCCGCTTTTGGGCAGCAACCCGTAAAACCTATTTCAATGCCTGACAGTACAAAAAAGATACAGGTAGTGGAAACCGCCTGCGGTCAATGCAAGTTTGGCTTGAAAGAGAAGGGCTGTTTACTGGCTGTCCGGATCAAAGGTCAGGCCTATTTTGTGGATGGGACGACTATTGATGAGCATGGAGATGCCCATGCGGATGATGGATTCTGTAATGCAGTACGGAAAGCTGAGGTACAGGGTACTGTGGTGAACGGACGATTTAAAGCAACATATTTTAAACTATTGCCCGGAACTGTAGTGAAACAGGAGCAGCAGTAGCACCCGGCAGGGTAGCAGGGGCTGTGTTTTTTTTGGATAGTTGCCGGATTTAGTGTAACATTAATTCCTAAACTAACAACATATGACCACAAAAAAAATTATTCCTGTTTACCGGCTGAT
>CALRQQ020000173.1:0-7201 GCA_943370345.1 Chitinophaga pinensis | reverse complement strand
TCACGTGGACAATTTCAACGACCCGATGATCGATAACAAGGACAGCAAGAAGCGTTACCGGGTGGATCACCTGATCGAAGCCCATGCGGAAATCCTGAAAGAAGGCGGAAAGGAAAAAGAAGCAGAGGACCTGCTTGCTGCTATGGATGCACTCCTTGCCAAGGATGATTTTGCCGGATTAAAGCAACTGATCGAAACAAACAATATCAAATGTGCCATCAGTGGGACCTGCAACTGGACGGATATCCGCCAGTTCAATCTGATGTTCTCTACGGAATTTGGTTCTACTGTATCCAGTGAGGATGAGGATAACAAAGTGTACCTCCGCCCCGAGACCGCTCAGGGCATCTTTGTTAACTTCCTGAATGTGCAGAAAACCGGCCGGATGAAAATTCCTTTCGGTATTGCCCAGATCGGTAAGGCCTTCCGGAATGAGATCGTGGCCCGCCAGTTCATCTTCCGGATGCGTGAATTTGAACAGATGGAAATGCAGTTCTTCATCCGCCCTGGCACTCAAAAAGAATGGTACGAAAAATGGAAGGCCACCCGCCTCGAATGGCACAAGAGCCTGGGCATTCCTGCGGAGAAATACCGGTATCATGATCACGTAAAACTGGCGCATTATGCCGATGCGGCCTGTGATATCGAATTTGAATTTCCGATGGGCTTTAAAGAACTGGAGGGTATTCACAGCCGCACCGATTTTGACCTGAAGCAACACCAGGAGTTCAGTAAGAAAAAGCAACAGTATTTTGATAATGATATTGACCCGGCTACCGGTAAGCCTTATGGCAATTACATTCCGTATGTCATTGAGACCTCTATCGGTCTTGATCGTATGTTCCTGGCCGTGATCAGTCATGCATATGAAGAACAGGACCTGAGCACCCCGGAGAAACCCGACAGCCGGGCTGTATTGCACCTGCCCGCCAAACTGGCCCCGGTAAAGCTGGCTATATTCCCGTTGACCAAGAAGGACGGATTGCCGGAAATTGCTGAGCAGATCATGAAGGATTGCAGAGGTGACTTCCGTTGTTTTTATGAAGAAAAAGATGCGATCGGAAAACGGTACCGCCGGATGGATGCTCTTGGTACCCCTTTCTGTGTGACTGTAGACCACCAGAGCAAGGAAGATAATACGGTCACGATCCGTCACCGCGACAGTATGCAGCAGGAGCGGGTGGCGATCAGTGAACTGAAGAAGATCGTGTTGGATAGCATTGCCTAGCGACAGCGGATTTCCTTAACATTTCTTTCTGAAGAGCTATGCAGCGCTATCGGCAGGGAGTTGTCATTTACTAAACCACTTTTATGAAAAAAGTCATTTTGTTCTGTACTGTTGTTCTTTCCTCGCTATCGTTGCTGGCCCAGCCAAAGAATACCGTAGGTAAGTATCCCGGACGTACCCAGTTTTTTGCGGAAGTGGGTGGCCCAGGTATCCTGTTTTCTGCGAATATTGATACCCGCTTCAATACTTCTTCCCTGGGTTGGGGTGGCCGGATCGGACTCGGCTTTTATACCGGGGAAGAATATAATTACAACAATGGGATGTACTATAACTATTATTCCCAGTCCGTGGTCACTGTTCCATTGCAAGTGAACTATATTTTCGGTAAACTGGATTCGCCCCACACTTTTGAAGTGGGTGCGGGACTTACGGTTGCCGGCAAAAAGATCGATATCATGAATTATAATGACAGCGCCCGTTCCAGTCTTTTCGGTACGGCCTCATTCATGTACCGTCGCCAACCCCTTAAGGGAGGCTTTACCTGGAGGATCGGGTTTACCCCCATTATTGCCAACGGGTATATTATGCCTTCGGGTGGAGCTAGTGTGGGGTATAGTTTTTAACCACCCGGGATCCCAGCTTATCCAGCCGGCCAGATGGCCGGCTTTTTTATTTCCTGGAAGGCCCTTTCTCCGGTAAGCGATTGTCGAATAACATGATAGGAATCATTTTTTTGACTGAATCACGTCACCCCCTGCCTACCCGAATGGTTCTACTTTGCTTTGGTTTTTATAAAGCCGAATCATGGGCATGCATACAGCCTGCCTTTTAAACCATTTATCATGGCTGCAAATGATATTACAAAACCGGTCGACCTGCTCACCCACGCAGAAGGAACCGGTCCCCAACGTTCCCGCCGTCCTGTGTATGTAGACTTTATGCCACCCTGTAACAGTGCCTGTCCGGCCGGTCAGAACATACAGGGATGGTTGTCACATGCCCAAGCCGGTAATTATTTTGAAGCTTTCCAGACCTTACTGGAAGATTGTCCTTTCCCGGCTATTATGGGAAGGGTCTGTGTTAAACCCTGCGAAACGGGTTGTAACCGGAATCATATTGAAACCACGGTGAATATCCATGCAGTGGAACGTTATATCGGGGATGAAGCGATCAGTCAGAAATGGCCGGTTCGTTTTGACGCAACCCCAACTGGTAAAAAAGTACTTATCGTTGGAGCTGGACCCGGTGGACTTTCAGCAGCCTACCACCTGGCACGGCTGGGTCATACGGTGGAAGTTTATGATGCAGGTAAACATCCCGGCGGTCTGATGTGGACGGGTATACCGGATTACAGACTTCCCAAAGAAATTCTGGATGCCGAGGTGGACCGCATCGTAAAAATGGGCGTTAAGATCCGCCTTAATTATAAAGTACAGGATGTACTCTCTGAAAAACAAGCTGGCAATTTTGATGCGGTTTATCTCTCCGTAGGTGCTCAGCTGATCCGGGCAGAAGCATTTCCCCAGGATGGTTCCGTTCACCTGACCGATGCCTTTGAATTTTTCCGCGAAGCCAAACTGAACTCCTCTCCATATGTAAAGAAAAAAGTAGTGGTATATGGCGGTGGTAAACTCGCTTTATATCTGTCCCGGATGATCAAACGTTTTGGCTCGGAAGTATCCGTGTATTTCCCCGGGGATAAAAAGATGATGCCGGCCTACGATTATGAGACCGAAGATGCGCTGGCAGAAGGCGTGGATGTGCAATTGTTCCGCAGCATCAGTAAAATAGAAAAGAAAAAGATCACCCTGGAGAAAACAAAAGTTGAAAAAGGCAAAGTGGTGGGTACTGGTGAATTTGAAACAGTGGATGCCGATGTGCTGATCAATGCCAATAAACAGGAATCGGATACCGGATTCCTGCGTTCTGCTTCCGGAATTAAAGTAAATGAGGATGGTACCGTGGTGATCGATGCACTGCGGATGACCGGCCACGAGGGCATTTTTGCCGGTGGGGATATGCTGCCGGGTGAGAACAGGAGTACGACCATTGCCATCGGTCATGGAAAGAAAGCCGCTAAATATATTCACGGATTCCTGATGCAGGAGCCTTACCTGAAACCGGAGAAACACCCGACGGCTGGTTTCCGCAAACTGCACATGTGGTACAAAACGGATGCGCCGCAGAAGGAACAGGATAAACTGGCTCCCGCCATTGCAGTGAAAAGTTTTGATGAAGTGATCAGTGGTCTCACCGAAAAGGAGGCCCGTTTTGAAGCACAACGCTGTCTTAGCTGTGGTAACTGCTTTGAGTGTGATGGTTGTTTTGGTGCCTGCCCGGAAGATGCGATCATCAAATTAGGGAAAGGGAACCGCTATAAGTTCAATTATAATGCCTGCACCGGTTGTGCAGTCTGCTACGAGCAATGCCCCTGTCACGCGATAGAAATGATTTCTGAACCTGTTAATTCTACTACAGATGTCAAATAAAAATAAATTAGTCGCCACCATTGATGGCAATGAAGCCGCGGCCTATGTGGCCTACCGTATCAACGAGGTTTGTGCGATCTATCCTATCACGCCTTCTTCCAATATGGCGGAACTGGCCGATGAGTGGTCAGCCAAAGGAACCAAAAACATCTGGGGCAATGTGCCTGATGTGATCGAAATGCAGAGCGAAGGCGGTGCTGCAGGTACGGTACACGGTGCTTTACAGACCGGTTCGCTCACAACCACGTTCACAGCCTCCCAGGGATTGATGCTGATGCTGCCCAATATGTATAAAATTGCCGGCGAGCTGACCGCAACAGTCTTCCACGTAGCAGCGCGTTCACTCGCGGCACAGGGACTTTCCATCTTTGGTGACCACCAGGATGTGATGGCGGCCCGTACTACCGGTTTTGCCATGCTGGGATCAGCCAGTGTACAGGAAGCGCATGACTTTGCATTGATCGCCCAGGTAGCCTCTCTGAAATCAAGGATCCCCTTTGTTCATTTCTTTGATGGTTTCCGGACTTCCCATGAAGTGAATAAACTGGAATTGCTGAGTGATGATCAGATCCGGTCCATGGTACCGGATGAATTGGTGATCGCACACCGTGGCCGTGGGCTCAATCCGGATCATCCTTTCATCCGCGGTACCGCACAAAATCCCGATGTGTATTTCCAGGGACGTGAAACCGTGAATACCTTCTATAATAATACACCGGGAATCGTACAGGAAGTGATGGATGATTTTGCGAAGATGACCGGTCGTAAATACAAACTCTTTGAATACAGTGGTGCCGCCGATGCCGAACGGGTGATCATTGTAATGGGATCGGGTGGCGAAACGGTGATCGAAACCGTGAAAGCCTTGCAGAAGAAAGGGGAGAAAGTAGGGGTACTGCATGTACGCCTGTTCCGGCCTTTCTCCATTGATCATTTTGTGGGAGCCATTCCCGCTACTACAAAGATCATTGGGGTACTGGATCGTACCAAGGAATCCGGTGCAGCCGGTGAACCGATGTTCCAGGATGTGCTGGCCTCCATGGTGGAAGCCTTCCAATTGGGCAAGATCAAGACACTGCCCCGTATCGTGGGTGGCCGTTACGGACTTTCTTCGAAAGAGTTCACCCCCGCCATGGTGAAAGCCGTTTACGATGAACTTAAAAAAGACAATCCGAAAAATGGATTTACTGTAGGGATCAATGATGACGTGACCTTTACCAGTCTGTCCTATGACCCCGAATATAAACTGGATGAATCGGCCTGGCGTCAGGGTCTGTTCTTTGGACTTGGTGCCGATGGCACCGTTGGGGCCAATAAGAATACGATCAAGATCATCGGGGAAAATACTGACCTGTATGCGCAGGGGTATTTTGTATACGACTCTAAAAAATCAGGGGCGAGAACCGTATCTCACCTTCGTTTCGGTCCTGAACCGATCCGGGCCCCTTACCTGATCTCCAAAGCGGATTTTATTGCCTGCCACCAGTTCAATTTTGTAGAGAAAGTGGAAATGCTGGAGTTTGCCAGTGAGGGTGGAACCTTCCTGCTGAACAGTCCTTATGATAAGGAAGAAGTATGGAGTAAACTCCCCGGGCAGGTACAAAAGCAGATCATTGATAAAAAGATCAAGGTATATGTGATAGACGCGACCACGGTTGCCCGTGAAACCGGCATGAGCGGACGGATCAATACGATCATGCAGACCTGCTATTTTGCCCTTTCAGGCGTATTGCCGAAAGACGACGCGATCAAACAGATCAAGAAGGCGATCGAGAAAACTTATTTCAAGAAAGGTCCGAAAGTGATCGAACAGAACTTTAAAGCCGTGGATGCCACCCTGGCCCACTTGTATGAAGTAACGATCCCGGTAAAAGCCACATCGGCTGAAGTAGACCTGCTGACGGTTTCGGATAAAGCCCCGGCCTTTGTTAAGGATGTAACGGCCATGATGATGTCGGGTCACGGGGATGATATTCCGGTGAGCAAGATGACGATTGACGGTACATACCCGAGTGGCACTACCCAATGGGAAAAGAGGAATATTTCTGATCTGGTGCCCTTATGGGAACCGGACCTCTGTATCCAGTGCGGTAACTGTGCCTATGTTTGTCCGCACAGTGTGATCCGTGCCAAATTCTATCATGAGAATCACCTGGAAAAAGCACCGGAAGGATTTAAATCCGCCCCGATCAATGCCAGAGGATTCCCCGAAACAAAATATACACTCCAGGTCTATCTGGAAGATTGTACCGGTTGTAATTTATGTGTGGAAGTTTGTCCGGCCAGTGATCCGGCCAACCGCAGCCATAAAGCGATCAATATGGGTGAAAAAGAACCGGTACTGAAACAGGAACAAAAGAATATCGAGTTCTTTGAGAATGTTCCCTGGAATGACCGGTCTAAAATTGATTTTTCCACCGTACATGGTGCCCAGTTCCTGGAACCCCTGTTTGAATTCTCCGGTGCCTGTGCCGGTTGTGGTGAAACTCCTTACCTGAAACTGCTGTCCCAGTTATTTGGCGACCGCTTGTTAGTAGCCAATGCTACCGGATGTTCTTCTATCTATGGCGGTAACCTGCCTACCACCCCCTGGGCGGTGAACAAAGACGGACGGGGCCCTGCCTGGAGTAACTCCTTATTTGAGGATAATGCGGAGTTTGGCCTTGGAATGCGTATCACAGCAGATAAGCAACTCGGTGTGGCACTTCAATACCTGGAGGAACTGAAGCCTGAGCTGGGTGATGGGTATGTAAAGGAGATCGTGGAGGCCAAACAAACCCTCGAATCTGAATTAGTAGATCAACGGATCCGTGTGAATGAGCTGATGGAAAAACTGAGGACGATCGATAAGCCTGCCGCAAAACACCTGTTATCTGTTGCCGACCAGCTGGTCCGTCGCAGTGTATGGCTGATCGGTGGTGATGGATGGGCCTATGATATCGGTTATGGAGGTCTGGACCATGCACTTGCCAGCGGACGTAATGTGAATGTGCTGGTACTCGATACGGAAGTTTATTCCAATACCGGCGGACAGTCATCCAAGTCAACCCCCACGGCGGCCACGGCAAAATTTGCGGCCGGTGGTAAATCGGGAGGTAAAAAAGACCTGGCCATGCAGGCGATCTCTTACGGGAATGTATACGTGGCAAGGGTAGCTTTTGGTGCCAACCCCCAGCAGGCTTTGCTCGCCATGCGTGAAGCAGAAGCCTATGACGGACCATCCCTGATCCTGGCGTACAGTCATTGTATCGCACACGGGTATGACCTGAAGAACGGACTGGATCAGCAGCACAAAGCGGTATCCAGTGGTCACTGGCCGTTGCTCCGCTATAATCCGGTATTGCGCAAGAAAAACCAGAACCCGTTTGTACTGGATTCTCCAAGGCCAACACTGACCCTGAAAGAGTATGCCTACAATGAGCTCCGGTATAAAGTGCTCACGATGACGAATCCGGAAGCCGCGGAAAGCCTGATCAAACATGCC
>CALRQQ020000172.1:0-7213 GCA_943370345.1 Chitinophaga pinensis | reverse complement strand
TACGCTGAATGCCCTTTGTATCGAAATGGATAACCGGTATGACCTGCTCAAGGAAGCCGGCTCCCGGAATATCAAAGAGTACAATGAGAAATTCATCAAACGTAAACTCAATCCGCAGAAAGGACACCAGTACCTGCCATTCATTGTACTGGTCATTGATGAGTTTGCCGACCTGATCATGACTGCTGGTAAAGAGATCGAAATGCCGATCGCCCGGCTGGCCCAGCTGGCACGTGCGGTGGGTATCCATCTTATCATTGCCACCCAACGGCCCTCAGTAAACATTATTACAGGTACCATTAAGGCCAACTTCCCGGCGCGGATCGGCTTTAAGGTATCTTCCAAGATCGACTCCCGGACAATCCTGGATACCGGGGGGGCTGAACAACTGATCGGTAAGGGGGATATGCTGATCTCTTACAATGGAGAACTGACCCGTCTGCAATGTGCTTTTGTGGATACACCTGAAGTAGATGAAGTGGTCGATTTTATCAGCAATCAGCGGGGATATACACAGGCTTTCCTGTTACCGGAATATGTGGATGAAAAGGACCTGGAGGGTAAGGAATTTGATATGGGCGACCGGGATTCATTGTTTGAGGATGCCGCCCGCCTTATTGTACAAAACCAGATCGGTTCCACTTCACTGCTGCAACGCCGGATGAAACTGGGGTATAACCGGGCTGGCCGTTTAATGGACCAGCTCGAGGCTGCCGGTATCGTGGGACCCAGTCAGGGAAGTAAGGCAAGGGATGTGCTGATCAAGACTGAAATGGAACTCCAGGAACACCTGGATGCCCTTGGTTGATCTCTGTTAAGAAATTCCGTTAGCATCCTGTTAAGAAACAGGTCATTATGCAACTTCTGGCCCTCACAGACTATCCTATTCCTGTAATTCAATTATCTTTGCGGCGCCCTTAAGCGGGCAGCCACACAAACTCAAAAAGATGAAGAAGTTATACGCATTACCCTTAATCTGTATCCTGTTGACAGGCATGGCCTTTGGACAGCCTAATCCGACAAAGAACGATCCGGAAGCCAAAAAGATCCTCGATGCCGTAAGTGCCAAGTTCAAAACCTATACGTCCGTGCAGGTCGCTTTTACCTATAAAGTTGAGAATGGCTCCGGAAAAGTGCTGTCCACCAAAAATGGTTCGATCCTGATGAAGGGTACCAAGTACCGGTTGACATTCAGTGGTCAGGAGATCATTTGTAATGGAACCACCGTATGGAACTACGATAAAGCTGCCAATGAAGTAACCATCAATAATGTGGATCCTTCAGCGGGTACCATCACGCCACAGAAACTGTTTTCAAATTTCTACGATAAAGACTTTTATTATACGCTGAATGGCGAAAAGAAGATCGGTACTAAAGTGATCCAGGAAATTCAGATGACCCCGGTGGATAAGAAAAAATCATTCCATACGGTATATCTGCAGATCGATAAAGCCACACAGACCATTTACAGTACCCGTGTATTGGAGAATGGGGGCAATCGTTATTCCTATACGGTGACTAGCATGAAGCCCAATGCACCTGCTGCAGACAATCAGTTCATGTTTGATAAGACTAAGTATCCGGGTGTGAATGTGGAGGACCTGCGATAATGATCAGCTTAAAATAGTAAAAACGGCCGTCTCAGATGAAACGGCCGTTTTTATTTTCAGGGACAATCTCTTTTCCCGCTTTCCGTCTTTCTGTCTGTTATTCAATAACCGCTTTCCGGATCTTCACCAGTTTCGCTAACAGATCTTCAAGCAGATCAAGTTTAAGCATATTTGCGCCATCACTTTTTGCTACAGCGGGATTGGGATGGGTTTCTATAAAAAGTCCTTCGGCACCGGCAGCGATCGCAGCTTTGGCAATGGTACCGATCAACTGGGGATTACCTCCGGTAATGCCGCTGGTCTGGTTTGGCTGTTGCAGGGAATGCGTGACATCCATGACTACAGGGGCATTGATGTCCTGCATCCAGGGAATATTTCGGTAATCAACCACCAGGTCCTGGTAGCCGAAAGTAGTGCCTCTTTCAGTCAGCATGACTTTTTCATTTCCGGTCTGCCGGATCTTCTCAGCGGCAAATTTCATGGAGGGGCCGCTCAGGAACTGTCCTTTTTTCACATTGATCACTTTGCCTGTCTCCGCTGCGGCAATCAGCAGGTCGGTCTGCCGGCAAAGAAAGGCCGGTATCTGCAGTACATCCACATAAGGGGCGGCCATAGCGGCTTCTTCATGTGCATGAATATCGGAAACGATGGGAAGCTGGTAGCGTTCCCTGACTTTTTTCAGTATTTCCAGTGCAGGCTGATCACCCAGACCCGTAAAAGAAGAGGCACTGGTACGGTTGGCTTTTCGGTAGGAAGCTTTGAACACATAAGGGATCCCCAGGTTACGGCAGATACCGGCTACTTTCTCGGCTACTTCCATCACCAGATCCTCACTTTCCACCACACAGGGTCCTGCCAGAAGGAAAAAATTAGATTCATCGTATGACTGTCCCCTGAACAGCTCTTTCAGAAATGTTTGCATGCTGCAAAAATAGAGGAAGTTGCCGGATTTGTTTTTTCAGTTGGAATTTGACGAACCTTGCTACATCTTTGCCGTATAAACGGTTGTTATGGTAAAAGAGAAAATCCTGGTTATCGGGGCCTCCGGACAAATAGGTGTGGAACTGACTATGGCTTTACGCAATATATACGGGAATGCCAATGTGATCGCCTCCGATCTGCGTGAACAGAATCCGCTACTGGAAGGTACAGGTCCATATGTGTCCCTGGATGTGATGAATAAGGAAATGCTGCATGTACAGGTGATCCGGCAGAATATCACGCAGATCTACCTCCTCGCCGCGATCCTGTCTGCCACCGGGGAAAAAAATCCCGGACTGGCCTGGAACCTGAATATGCAGGGATTGCTCAATGTGCTGGATATTGCCCGGGAGGAGAAACTCCACAAAGTATACTGGCCTTCCTCGATCGCTGTTTTTGGACCTACTTCCCCGCGGAAGCAATGTCCGCAGCAAACCATCATTGAACCCACTACAGTATACGGTATCAGCAAATATGCCGGCGAATTCTGGTGTAATTATTTTCATCAGCGTTTCGGGGTGGATGTACGGAGTATCCGTTATCCCGGATTGATCTCTTATAAATCCGCCCCCGGAGGTGGTACCACGGATTATGCGGTGGAGATCTTTCATGAAGCCCTGGATGAGAAAAAATATGAATGTTTCCTCAAAGAGGATACTTACCTCCCCATGATGTATATGCCGGATGCGATCCGGGCCACGATCGAACTGATGGAAGCGCCGGCGAGTAAGATCCGGGTCAGGACTTCATATAATGTTTCCGGAATGAGTTTTTCTCCCCGGGAGATCGGGGCTGAGATCGCAAAACATGTGAACGGATTCAGCATGAGCTATAAGCCCGATTACCGGCAGGCGATTGCAGACAGCTGGCCACAGAGTATTGATGATACAGTAGCCCGTAATGACTGGGGCTGGAAAGAGGAATTTGATCTTTCGGCCATGACGATTGATATGCTGAAAAACCTGCAGGGTCAGGCCGGATAAAGCAGTTGCCGGATCGATGCCATGATCTGTTCCGGTTCGGCATCTTTCAGCAGGTAGCCGTCGGCTCCGTTATCCATCAGGTGGCTGATGAATTTTTCATCATGGAACATACTGATGACAAGCACTTTTACAGCAGGGTAGCGTTCTTTTATCAGGCGGGTGGCGGTCATGCCGTCCATCACAGGCATCTTATAATCCATGATCACCAGGTCGGGCAGAGCGTTTGCCATCTTGTCCAGTAATTCCTGGCCATTATCTGCTTCAAACAGTATTTCAAGGTTCTCATCGGAGGAGAGGGTTACCAACAGACCGTCCCGGTATACAGGATAATCATCTGCAATGGCGATCTTGAATGTAGTCATGTAGATAAAGTTGGGGGTTGAGTAGGGATACTGATCTGTACAGCGGATGATTCAGCGGTTTTAAAAAAACGGATACTTCCTTTAAGCAGGAGTATCCTGTTCCTTATATTTTTTAAGCCCAGTCCTTCTTTCCGGAAAGTGAATGTTTCAAAATCCTCCTGGCTCAGGCCATTGCCGTTATGGACCAGGTTCACCACCAGCTCTTCACCCTCCAGTACGGAATTGATCTCCATTTTCGTTGCCTGGGCATATTTGATCGTATTGTTGATCAGTTCCTGAAGAATACGGTACAGGCTGATCTCCTGTTCAGCTGTATTCCCTTTATATTTTTCATCCAGCCGTGTATTCGTACTGATTATTGTACCGCCTGTAACCTGTTGCAGGAAATGACGGATGGCTTCATTGAAACCGAATTCCTTGAGGACATTGCTGTGCAGGGTATGGGAGATGCTCCTCACGCGCGTGATCACATCATTCAGGAGTCCTGCCCCTTTTTCATGCAGTTTTTTATCTTTTTCATCCAGTGCCGTTTGTTTGATACCCAGCAGGTGAAGTTTGGCTGAGGACAGGATCGCACCAACTTCGTCGTGCAACGTTTCCGAAATGCGGTGCCTTTCAGTTTCTTCACTGCGGATCGCCGCCTCGATCAGCTGGTTCTGCTGCTGTTCTTTCAGCAACTCCATCGCCCGTCGGTGCTGGTTCTTTTTTCGGAAATTGAACATTACCGCCAGCAGTACACTGAGCATCAGGCCGAGCATGACGACGATACCTTGAATGATTAATGTGGAGAGGTTGTTGTTCATTTTTGCAGCAAACCTGAGGTTCTCATTTTTGATCTGTTAATAAAAAATCCTGCAGAAAGTACGAAGCCATAGAAAAAATACGCATAACTGGAGATATTCATGGTCAGAAGACCGAATTCCCTATTAGTACTGAATACCGGGAATATGAACAAATAAATGAAAAAATTTATACTCTCTGATATGCTGACCGCTGTGCACAAAAAATAGGCAGGGTGTGTAAGCGGCAATGGTATTTCGTCATCGATCATGGCATCCAGGAAGAACGTTAATGTGAAGATCAGCATTAAAGCGCTGCTCGCTAAAACCATTTGACTGCTGTAGATAAAAATGTTTTCAAAGAACAGGAAATTAATCAGGCAGAAAATAAGGAATAAGTACAGGGTGAAATTTAAAAAAGCATACTGTTTCAGTTGCCGCAATTGTAAAAGATAAAATCCGATTAATGAAGGTTTAATGATTGCCATCAGGTTGTATATGATATTGTTATTCCTGAAGTTTTCCGGGACTTTATCATTGAACATCGAAATGTACGTTCCTGAAAAATGAAACAAAAAAGTGAGAACTATCATCCAGGTCAGCAGGTTGACATCTTCCTTCTGTTTGAATAAAAGCAAAATGGCCAGAGCTATGGCTAAGGGCCATACCTCTGACCAGTTCATTAAAAATCTGTAAAAAGTATACATTGGTTAACGTGCTTAATCACAATCCGGCGGGCAGCAAACCGGCGGGCATGGTCTTGTTGGTCCACCCAGGTCACTTTCCACAGCTCCGGATATAATAACTTCCGCATTAAAGATAATGTATTCGCTCATCTGACTAAAACTTTGCGGGGTGAAGCGGATATAGTCAAACTCTTTCAGCGTACCATCGGCATTGAATACTTTAAGCGCGTCAAAACTGATCTGGTTATTGGCCAGGATCACTTTGCCGCTGAAGGTTTTGGCTTTGCAGCTGGTATCGATCGCCAGCAAGGCATTGCCGCTGGTCTTGAAATCCGTAACAGAAGAGCCGGGGTAGGAGGTCAGCTGCATATTGGAAGCTATACCGGCCGCATCGGCAGAATAGAATTGCAGCAGCAGGGTATTGATCTTGCCGGCTGCACCGGGTCTGGTCCAGCCACTGTCCACCCACGCCTGCATCTGTGAGCGGTTCAACCGCACACAATTCATTTTAAATTCTTTTTTTTCAGGAGCATCTGCTGCAAGCGGCGCTTTGGAATCATCAGCGCAACTGCTGTACAGTGTGGTGACGAGGAGTAAAACGGCAATGAAAGGCAGGGCATAGGCTGACCGGCCGGAGTTCGGTAGTTTCAACATAAGAAATGGTTTAAAATTATAAATAAAAGATTCAGTTCCCGGTGGGGGAACAGGTAAAATTAGATACAGGAATCTGATTTTACAAAGCTTTCGAACAAAAGCAAGTAAATTATTTTAGTATGTAAAAACCGGAATATTTTTTTACTTCGAGGGCTTCAACCTTTATATCAGTAACCCTTGCAGCCGGAGGACCTGACCGGCAAAAAGCGATGAATTTCTCCAGCTGTTCTGCTGTACCTGTAGCCTCAATTAAAACAGTGCTATCGGGTTCATTTTTTACCTCGCCTTCAATGCCCAGTTCAAGGGCTTTTATCCGGGTATACTTCCGGAAGAAAACACCATGTACTTTACCGTGAACGATGATCCGGATGGTTTTCCATTCCTTTACCATGGGAGTAGTTGGATGATTTTTTCAAGGTAAGCCTGGTCGGTGGCGTCATATTGATCTACTGCAGTGCTATCAGCATCCAATACCCCAACCACTTCACCCCGACGGATAACAGGTACCACAATTTCAGATCGGGAGCTGCTGCTGCAGGCGATATGCCCCGGGAACTGCTCCACATCAGGTACTACCAGTGTTTTCGCTTCGGCCCAGCTGCTGCCACATACACCCCGGCCTTTACGGATCCGGGTACAGGCCACTGGTCCCTGGAATGGGCCTAATACCAACTCTCCATCCTTCACCAGGTAAAATCCTACCCATAACCAGCCAAACTGTTCTTTTAATGCCGCTGCCACATTGGCCAGGTTGGCAATGAGGTCTTCTTCACCTTCCAGTAATCCCTGGATCTGGGGGAGCAGGGAAAGATACTGTTCTTCCTTACTGCCTTTGATGATCATTAAGTCTTCTGCCATTAGGTAAAGATACAAACCAGGCCCGATTCTCCCTTGCGCACAATTCCGGTTTTCAGTTGTTAATCATCTCTGTTTTCTGCCGTATCTTTCACGATAAAACCATCCGATATGCGGAAGCTGTTCCTTTTTTCAGTGTTGTTTTTTTCTGGTCTGGACTTATTTTCCCAGCAGTTTGGCGGCAACCCGCCTTCGCTGAAATGGCGGCAGATCAATACGGATACCGCCCGGATCATTTATCCGGCAGGACTCGACAGTCAGGCCAGCCGGGTTGCAGCCCTTGTACATCAGTTGGCCGCCCGT
>CALRQQ020000171.1:0-7259 GCA_943370345.1 Chitinophaga pinensis | reverse complement strand
CAACAAATGTATAATTAATCGGGAATTTCTTTTGTCCGCCCGCCCGACTGGTTTATTTTAGTCGCATGGCCCGGAAAAAAATACTTTGGCTCTGCAGCTGGTACCCCAACCGGACCGATCCCTTCGATGGGGATTTCATACAACGGCATGCCCGGGCTGCGTCGGTCTGCAACGATATCCATGTGTTACGGGTGGTGGCCGATCCTTCATTATCACCGGGTAATGTTGAAGTTAACAGAATGGAAAATGGTCCATTGACCGAAATACTGATTTATATAGGGAAAGGAAACAGCCTGATTGGCCGTTTTCTTTTCTTTTACCGTTGGATTAAAGTGTACCGGGAAGCCATTCAGGAGTATATAATCAACCATGGCCAGCCTGCTGCCGTACATGTGCATGTTCCCTATCCGGCCGGCCGGCTGGCTTTATGGATAAAACGAAAGTATAAGATACTCTATGTGGTAACTGAACACTGGACGATCTACCAGCCTGGCAATGTCTTGTCTTATCAGCGCCAACCGGCCCGTTTACGCCGCCTGGTATACAGGATAATGAAAGAGGCATCCATGTTCCTGCCGGTTAGCAGGGATCTGGGCAAGAGGGTCTGTGAGCTTGTTACAGATGTCCCGGTTACGGTGGTCCCGAATGTGGTGGATACCGGATTATTTTATTATCCCGGTAGCTCAGGTGCTACGCATAAGGTCTTTCGCTTTATCCATGTTTCAGGCATGAGTCCGCAAAAAAATCCGGAGGGTTTGCTCCGCGCATTTGCCGCGGCTTATCTGGCAGATCCGCACATAGAATTAATAATGCTTGGTAACCGTGATCAGTCTTTGTTGCATTTTTCGGCATCGCTTGGACTTCCGTCGGGCGCTATTCATTTTGGCGGAGAAGTCAGTTATGCGGAAGTGGCCAGACAAATGCAGGAAGCAGATGCATTGGTATTATTCAGTCAGGTGGAAAATGCACCTTGTGTGATCAGTGAAGCATTGTGTTGCGGGTTGCCTGTCATCGCCACAATTACCGGAGGCATACCGGAAATGATCGATGATTCGAATGGGATATTGGTGACTCCCGGTGATGAAATAGCAATGAAAAAAGCCCTGCTGGGCCTGAAACAAAATAAAGACAGGTACAACAGGGCTGAAATAGCTTTGAAAGCAACAACTGTGTATAATTATGCTATGGCGGGTGAAGCACTGGCTGCTGTTTACAACAGGGTCGGTTCCTGATTGCGGATCCCTCAGTTCTTCAGTTTCGCCACCAGTTCAATATAGCTGTTCATGGCTTCGTCCATACTTTTCCCTTTTAAAGCGGCCCAGGCTTCGTATTTAGCTTTGGCTACAAAATCAAATGGATTGGCTGGCGGGTCAATATTCACATCGCCCTCACTGGCTTGCTTGTACAGGGAATATAACTGCAGCAGGGTCTCATTGCTGGGTTTCTCAGACAGGGTCTTGCTTTCTGCGATCGCTTTTTCAAATTGTTCTTTCAGGTCCATGCTGTTTGATTTATATTGTTGAAATAGGAGTGATTTATCTTCTTGTTCTGTTAGTACTTCATTAATTGACCCTGGCCTGATCGATAAAGGCCATTTTAACTGCCCGCTTATCTTCAATTAAAGTGAAGAATTCCTGCAGGTATCCAGTCATTTCCTTCCGGGTTTTTGAGCTTAACAGTTCATATGAATTGATGAGCTGGTAGATACTGTCTTTTTTACTACGGAAAACATCCAGTTGTATCTGCAGTTCTTCCATGGTCCGCGGGAAACCGCGGTAAACCCGCTCGGTTACTTTTTCAGTACCGATGATCTCATTGGGGATGGCATAGCTGGCATCTACGAGTCCGCAATAATCAAAATCATAGGGCACCACATAGGGTGGGGCGTTCTTCGCTTTTTTATCAAAGATCAGTTTGATATTATGGTTGTTGGGTACGGCCCAGTCTGTATTTCCGATCATATATTGAAAGATGGCGACCAGGGTCATCATATCCCGGTTAGTGGCTTCAGTCAGTAGTTTAATGTCATCTTTTTTATGACAGCCATTTCGTCGGGCCATATCTCCGTCGTCTTCGATCAGGAAAGCATACTGGCTGAAGGGTTTCATTTTTTTCCGGGTGTCATTATAATTGATCCTCATTAGCCTTACCCTGAAACTCCTGTCATCAAGCAGATTATAAATTTTGTAAACGAGGTATTCTTTCAGCAGTAATTCTTCATCTACCGGGGTGATCCCGCAACCGATCACCAGTTTCAGTTTACCCAGTGACTGAAGGCGCGGGGCACCCGTATTCCGGAAATTCAACATCAGAGGCGGGATCCTGCAGTAGCTTCTCCTGAAATTGCCACGGGCACTTACAGTGATATTTTCATTGATCAGTGTGCTGTCGGGGAATAACATACTGATGGAGGCCGGCTGGAATATCCCTTGCCTGGTTTCTGTCTGCACCTGTTTGAGGTCCATACTCAGGTTCACCTGGATCAACCCCTCATCGGTAAAGAACCGGAGGCTGTCCACCGGATCTCCCTGTCCTGCGACGGTCAGTGAAAAAAACAGGATCAGTACCGTGAATAGTCTTTTCTTACTCATATGGGAAGATTAATGGTTAAGTTCAGTTCGAATCGGAAAATACAAAATCTAATCCTGAATAAGAGTAGTTTTAACCGCTATTTAAGGACTTCCTGGATCGGGGCACCCACTGAGCCGCTGGGCATCTGGATATGCAGTAAGGCTGCCAGCGTGGGGGCAATATCGGTCATGAATGTTTCCCGGTTGGTCTTACCCTGTTTGATCCCCCATCCATACCACAACAGGGGGATATGAGCGTCATAGGGATTCCACAACCCATGGGTGGTGCCTGTATTACTGTAAGCGTCAATATATCCGGGTTTTAAAATAAACTGGATATCGCCGTTCCTGCGTGGATAATAACCATTGTTCAGCATTTCCCGGATCCTGCCCGGCAGGGGTGTCATATTCAACTCATTCAATGCAAAGGCCCGGTCAATAGACGCCTCATTCATCAACTGGCTGATGATCCACCGGATGATCTCCGGCTTCGGTGCTTTGGCGGAATCCAGCAGGGGGTGATTCAAATGGATCTGGTAGTTGTCATCGCTGACAATAACAGTATTCAGGCCATACTTTTCCTTCAGGCCTTTATTTAATCCGTCAACGATCTTGCCGGTATAAGCCCTGCCGCCGGGTAAATGATTTTCCTGCATGAACTCAGGAATATGTGCCGCCCCGTGATCGGCGGAAAGAAAAACGGTATACTGACCTTTTCCGACTTTGGCATCCAGGTAGTTCAGAAATGCACCTAATTCCTGGTCAAGACGAAGGAATCCGTCTTCTGCTTCCACCGAGTTGGGACCAAAACTATGTCCGATATAATCCGGAGAAGAAAAACTAACTGCGAGAAAATCAGTGATGTCGTCAGCTCCCAATTGCTCTCCATTCAAAGCGGCTTTGGCAAACTCAAAGGTCAGGCTGTTTCCCATCGGAGTAGCGGAGATCTTCCCATAGTCCTTACCGGTGAATTTTTTAAGTTCATAAGGAAACGCAGCCCCAAAAGGTTTTGCTTCCCAGGCTTTATCATCAGCCGTACTTTGTTTGTAGGAGGTTATCGGGTATAGCGTATTCCAGCCTTTATCATAATACTGATCCACGATCTTCTGGTTGTTGAAGTTGTTGACCCAGCCAGGCAACTCGTTCATGTAATAATTGGATGTGATCCAGTTGCCATTGCTGTTGTCATACCAGTAAGCCCCGTTGGCACTATGCCCTGCAGGTAGGATGCCGCCCCGGTCCTTTATGGCCACGCCAATCACTTTACTCCTGAAATTAGTGGCCAGGCGCAATTCATCACAAATAGTGGTCACCAGCAGATTACGCGGACTCATTTTACCAAGGCTGGACGAACTGCCCACCGTGGATACGCTCTTATCTTCGGTACAATACACGGTTCGCATCTGCTCCTTATCCCACCAGCTGTTACCAGAAATACCGCTGATTGCGGGTACTGTGCCGGTATAGATCGAACTATGCCCGCATGCCGTAATTGTCGGGGCATAGGGGATCAACGTGTTTTCACAGGAGAATCCCTGGTTCAGCAACCGTTTAAATCCACCTGTTTCGCTATAGCGTGTATAGTAACGGTAGAGATAATCCCAGCGCATCTGGTCCATCACAATACCTACTACCAGTTTAGGCCGTTTTATGTCGGACTGCGCCTGTGCGGACAAAAGCAGCAAAGAAAATAAAGCAGATAAAAACAGTCGTTGCATGCGTGTAAATTTTGACAAAAATAGGGGATTGGGCACGGGTTTAAAATGAGATTTACATGAATAAAACGAACCTTTCCCTTGGGTTGTTTTTTTATATCATTTATTGTACAGGGTTACTCCGGGACCGGATTGGGGTGCAATGTTCAGCCAGTATCTTCACTTCGTCATTTACTTTCACCACGGTAATGCTGCACCGTTGTTTGTCGTCAAAATTTTCCCCATGGTAAGATCCTTTTCCTTTCCATACCGTATTCACCACGGCTGTATTGCCTTCGATCTGCATGGTGAATTGTTCCCGCTCCATCGTTTGCAGCTGGTATACAGATGATTCAGCGGTTTGAACCAGACTGGCCCGGTCGAATGTATTGCCGGATTGGGTGAAATAAAGGTATTTGGAGGAAAGCACGGCGTCTACTTCTTTCGCATTCTTCGTCCTCCAGCCTTCATCAAAACGTTTGATCACTGCATGTACTTCCTGTTCGGTCAACGGGGTGGGTCCTTTGTCACAACTGGAAAAAAAAACCAGTAAAAGGGTAAAAAAGATGTTACGCATTTGTTGGATATTAAACGGGTGTTTGTTTTTTACTTTTTCTATCATACAGATCCAGTTCGCGGAATGCGAAAGCAGTGAATATACACAATGCACCGGTAATGAACCATAGTGTCATAAAACCACTGTGTTGCACGAGCTGGGCTCCTCCCATAGGGCCCAGGGTCTGTGCGGCAGACCAAGCCATAGTATATAACGCTGCATACTGTCCGCGGTTCGATACATTGGCCCTGCCGATCCAGTAACTGTTCATAAAGGGCATGGAAAGAATTTCACCGAATGTGACCGTAATGATCATGGTCAAGGCAATCAGGGAACCGATCCCGGGCAAATTCAGCAGGAGGAATGATATCCCCACCAGCAGGATGCCCCGTTTTATATAATATATGACCGGCCTTTTGCCCTCCAGCCGGTAGATCAGCACCATTTCCACAATAGCGATAAGTAAACCATTAAAGGACATCAGCAACCCGATATAGGGTTTGGACAAGTGTAACTCCCGCTCAAAATAAACGGGCATATTGGTGAATAGCTGGAAAAAGCATGCTGCAAATAATACGGTCGCACCTATGAAAAACATAAAGGTCTTGTCCCGGTAGGCCGGAACCGCACCGGCTTTTTCTGCCGGGGTCTGTGGTGCGGGCTTATAGTCGACTGGTTTTAAAACTAACCACATAAGCAAAGCGGCCGCTAAATTGGTAAATCCATCGACCCAGAATAATAGTTCATAATTAATACTGGCAAGGATACCACCCAGGCCACTTCCTGCAGCCCAGCCCAGATTAATTGCAAGCCGGTTTAAAGCATAGGAACGGGTGCGGTTTTCCGTTTTACTGTAAAAAGCGATCGCGGAGGAATTGGCCGGCCGGAACGCTTCATTTACAAAACTCAGCAGGAACGTGAAAACACAGATCAGCGGATACGTCTTCATCTGACCCAGTACAAGGAATAAAAGTCCACCCGTAAACAGGGTGAATAACTGCACAGGATAAAACCCGATCTTATCCGTCAGGCGGCCACCCAGCCAGGCACCACAAAAAGCGCCGGCGCCAAATAGCCCGAATACATAACCAGCATCCCCCACACTGAATCCCCTTTCGGTACTGGTAAGGTACAGGGTCATGAACGGCACTACCATCGTACCGCTGCGGTTGATCAGCATGATAAAAGACAGCATCCAGGTCTCTCTGGAGAGTCCTGCATAGGCATTACGGTATGTTCTGACAGTGGCTGCTATCATATCAGGGTAAAGTTACCGTATTGGTTCCCATCCGGGCAACCGCCGGTGTAAACCCAACGATTTGAAACCGTATTTCAGGGTCTATTTTGTATATTCCATTTTTAAACATAACCAACATGAAAAAACTGATCATCCTTTCCTCTATGGCAGCCCTGGCTTTGGTGCTGGCCAATTGTTCCGGTGCTAAAAAGGCTACCGCAGCCCCCAAGCTCAATTTTGAAGCCAATCTGCAATCAGTCGTGATGACAGAATGCGCCCCCTGCCATATCCCTGCCAAAGGCGGCAACAAAAAACCATATGATAATTATGCAAATGTAAAAATGGATATCGATGAGATCATCCGTCGGATTGAAATGAATCCTGGTGAAAGAGGGTTCATGCCCTTCCGCAAGACCACTAAGCTGAGTGATAGTACCATTGCCCTTTTTAAACAATGGAGAGCAGATGGGGTGATTGAAAAATAAGTTACTCTTTCATCAACAGATCATAGAGTTCGCGGGTAAAATCCGCCCGGAGAACGGAAATGGTCCTGACTTCCCCTTCCGGAAATAATTCGATCATCATATTGTCCTCAAAGCGTGATATGTACTGATTTTCGTTGATCTTTTTCCAGCTGTATTTTTTCTTATCCAGGATTGCATTCAGATACCCGTCGTGACAGGAGTCACAGCGGGTATTTGTCGTTTCGGTCGTACACAATCCCTTTTCGTCAAATACATAGATCAGCTGGGTCAGTTGGCTGACCCGCACCAGGATTGAATCTTTACGTGGATAAACGGCCGGCTGACCGTCACTGCCGGGGTACGCTTTTTTTAAGGCCACCTCCGCTTTGCTATAAGGCATATTGATAAATTCCTGTCCGGCGACCGGACCGGCAACGGCAAAAAGAACGATAGCGGAAATAATAAACAGTTTCATGTTTTCTGAGACGTTATGCCGGCAAAGGTAGTTGCTTGCAGCGGTTTGGCGAAACCAGGAAATGTCCCCTATATTTGCGCCTTCTCAACAATATAATATGGCGCTACTTGAAGATAAGATTCGTGTAAAAAAATCCGGACTTCCCGGAGCAGGGAAAGGGCTTTTTGCAAAAGTGTTCATCCCGAAAGGTACCCGCATCGTTGAATACAAAGGCATGATCACGACCTGGAAAGAAGTGGATCATGAAGAGGGGGAAAATGGTT
>CALRQQ020000170.1:0-7271 GCA_943370345.1 Chitinophaga pinensis | reverse complement strand
ATATTCCGGAAACGCGGCACATATACACCGGTCGGTCTGCGACCGAATAAATATTTATCGCTGTAGCCTTCCACTTTTCCACTGGCACCACAACGGAAATGATGGTCCATTACATTGTGTCCGAGTTCACCGCTGCTGCTGCCGAGTCCTTCAGGCCAGATATCTGTGGCTGAGTTCATCAATACCCAGGTGGAGTTAAAAGCGGATGCACAGAGGAAAACGATCTTTGCTTTGAACTCATAGGTCTTATTATCCGTCGTATCCACGACCTCCACCCCCGTAGCTTTTTGCTTATCCTTATCGTACAGCACTTTGCTGACGATAGAGAAGGGACGAAGGGTCAGGTTGCCGGTCTTCATTGCAGCAGGCAGCGTAGCCGACTGGGTACTGAAATAACCGCCAAAGGGACAACCTCTCCAGCATCGGTTGCGGTATTGACAATTGGTCCGGTTATTATGGGGTGCGGTCAGGTTGGCACTGCGGCCAATGATCATATGCCGGCTTCCTTTAAAGTGTGCTTTGATTTTTGCTGCCACATCTTTCTCCACACAGTTGAGTTCCATTGCCGGCATGAAATCACCATCGGGTAATACTTCCAGCCCTTCCAGACTTCCCTGGATCCCGGCAAAACGTTCCGCATAGCTGTACCAATCGGCCATGTCTTCATATCGGATCGGCCAGTCAGTTCCATGTCCGTCTTTCAGGTTGGCTTCAAAATCCCATTTATTAAAACGGTAACTCTGACGCCCCCAGGTGAGTGAGCGTCCGCCCACATGATAGCCCCTGAACCAGGAGAATGGTTTGGTTTCCGTATAGGGGCTTTCCTTATCCTTGGCCCAAAGGTCCAATACGATCTCATTCAGCGGATAGTCCCGCTTCAATACAGGATAATCATTGACCATCTGTTGCGTGGGCTTTAACCCGCGGTGCGGGAATTCCCAGGATTCTTTGGTGGCGTTCACATATCCTTCGATATGTTTGATATCCCGGCCGCGCTCGAGCAACAGCACTTTCAATCCCTTTTCCGTCAGTTCTTTTGCTGCCCATCCGCCACTGATGCCGGAGCCAACTACAATTGCGTCATACTGGTTGTCTGCCATCGTTAGTTTATTTTTTTGTTTTGTGTTTCAAATTCAATTGTCAGTAAAAAGCTAATCAAGCGGGAAGCAATAAACTAGAAGGGAGCAGCCCCTCCTGAGAGCTGTTACTTCAAGGCTCGTCGGTCGTACTTCTAACTTCGTACTTCGTACTTCTAACTTCGTACTTTTCTTTATACATCACATATCTTGATCGCCTTCTTCAACGCCGTTACTTTTTCCTTTGTATCCTTTCCTGTAGTTATGAACTCCTGCGCCACATATCCTTTATACCCCGTAGCCACAATGGCTTTCATGATGGCCGGGTAGAAGAGTTCCTGTGACTCATCAATCTCATGACGGCCCGGTACACCGGCTGTATGGTAATGGCCAAAATACTCGTGATTATCCCGGATCGTGCGGATCACATCTCCCTCATTGATCTGCATGTGATAAATATCATACAGCAGTTTAAAATTGGGAGAGCCGATCATTTTGCAAAGGGCAACACCCCAGGCACTTTTGTCGGCCATATAATCCTTATGGTCCACTTTACTGTTGAACAATTCCATCTGAATGATCACGCCTTCTTTTTCGGCCAGCCCGATGATCTGTTTTAATCCTTCTGCACAGTTCCTCATCCCGGTCTCATCATCCATGCCATTGCGGTTGCCGCTGAAACAGATCAGGTTCTTATAACCGGCTTTGGCAACCAGGGGAATCGCTTCGGTGAAATCTTTTATCAGCCAGGCATGGTTGTTCTTGTTGTTCCAGCCCTCGGTCAGACTGATCTTGCCGGCCGTATAGCACATAGAACAGGAGATACCGTGTTTTTGTACCGTTGGCCAGTCCTTAGGAGCCAGGAGATCGATGGCGGAAAAGCCCAGCTTTTTCACCGTGGCACATAACTCATCCAGGGGCATGAAATTGTAGGTCCAGTAACAAACGGAGTGATTGATATTGCCATTGAGGCGGCCTGAGTCTTCCATATCGGGATTGGCAAAAGACGATAAGCCGGTCAGTGTACCGGCAGCCAGCGAACCGGCAGCCAGTTGTTTCAGTGCGTCACGTCGGGATGTTTGTTTATGCATATACCTGTTTTGCCGGTCAGGATTTGGTTACTTTTTCATCTTTGAAACTGACAGCAAATAAAAGCATCACCGCGGCGGCGATCGCTGCCGGGATCAGCCAGATCATTTTATAATCGAAACCATCGGCCGTCTTGTACGTATCGGTGATCAAGCCAGCTACTTTAAAACCGATCAGCATACCCACACCATAAGTGGCCAGGGTGATCAGTCCCTGTGCGGCACTCTTATATTGCTCACCGGCTTTTGAATTGGTATAGATCTGTCCGGATACAAAAAAGAAATCATAACAGATACCATGCAGTGCGATCCCGGTGATGAGCATAAAGCTCAGTTCTCCTGCATTGCCGTAAGCAAACAGTACATAACGAAGTGCCCAGGCCAGCATACCGACCAGGATGGTTTTCTTAAAGCCAAACCGGGTAAAGAACACCGGAAGTGCAAGGAGGAACAATACTTCGGAACCCTGACCGATGGTCATTTTCCCGGTAGGATTGGTCATACCGATATTGGTGAGAAAGGGATTCGTATTCTGATAATAAAAAGCAAGGGGAATACATATTGCCACAGAAGCCAGGAAGAAGATTGCAAAGTTCTTATCCTTTAACAACTTCAATGCATCCAGTCCTACAATATCACCCACACTGACTTTCTCCCCGCTTTTTTTAGAAGGAGGGGTCTTGGGCAGGGTAAAACTCAGCAGGCCGAGGACGAGGGCGGCTCCGCCGGATAAAAGGAAAGTATTCTTCAGCATACCTGCTGCTATATTCTCTTTAGAATCCCAATGGAAAAGATAACTGATCAGTAATCCCGCCACGATCCAGCCGATGGTGCCCCATACGCGGATACTTGAAAAATCCTTCTCGGGATTTTTCATCTGGTTAAAGGAAACGGAATTCACCAGGGCCAGGGTAGGCATATATAATACCATGTAGCCGAATACATAGGGATAAAAAGTGCTGATGTTTTCGGCGGTGTACAACTGGTACATCAGGACCGCACCGGCAAGATGCAATACGCCAAGGATCTTTTCTGCATTGAAAAAACGGTCAGCGATCAATCCGATAATAAAGGGGGCAATGATCGCTCCCCAGGACTGGGTGGAAAAAACCTGGCCGATACTGGCGCCATCTGCCTGTAAATTGGTGCCTAAGAAAGTTCCCAGTGTTACAAACCATCCTCCCCAGATAAAGAATTCAAGAAACATCATGACCGACAGCTGAACGCGTGTAGTGGATTTCATGTGCGAGCCTTTTGGTAAATCGTTAGTTTTTTAAAAAATGATTTCAGAAAACTAAATGTACTATTTTTAACCACATTTTTTATTTATCAATTATCAAATTTTACCCTCGGTAAAATTTAGTTTATTCACATTACTCATTTCAAACGTTTGCGATGCAAAACAGAAAACTACGGATGGCAATGATCGGCGGTGGTATGGATGCCTTTATCGGGGCGGTACACCGCATTGCGCTCAATATGGACGGCCAGGTGGAACTGGTAGCCGGCGCCCTCAGTGTGAACCCCGACGTGGCCCTTGAATCGGGCCGGCAACTTTTCCTGGATGAGGACAGGATCTACACGGATTACAAGACCATGCTGGAGAAAGAAGCGGCTATGCCCGCTGAGAAACGAATTGATTTTGTCACCATTGTGACCCCCAATTTTGTGCACTTCGATCCGGCCATGATGGCGCTTGATAAAGGTTTCAATGTGGTGATCGAAAAGCCGATCACTTTTTCACTGGAAGAGGCCAAACTGCTGAAGGCAAAACTGGAAGAGACCGGCCTTAGTCTGTTGTTATGTCATACCTATAACGGATATCCCATGGTAAAACAGGCCAAACGGATGCTTCAACATGGGCTGTTAGGTAAGATCCGGAAAGTATATGTGGAATACCCGCAGGGATGGCTGAGTACCTTCCTGGAGAAAACCGGTCAGACACAGGCCGCCTGGCGTACCGATCCCAAGAAAAGCGGGAAGGCCGGATCAATGGGCGATATTGGTACCCATGCATTTAACCTGGCCGAATATGTGACCGGTTTGAAAGTGATCAGTTTATGTTCCAATGTGAATACGATCGTGGAAGGCCGGATGCTGGATGATGACGGGGCCGCCTTCCTTCGTTTTGATAATGGCGCCAGCGGTGTACTGATGGCCACACAGATCGCAGCCGGTGAAGAGAATAATGTGAAGATCCGGGTATATGGGGAAAAAGGCGGACTGGAATGGAAACATGAAGACACCAATACTTTATTGGTGAAATGGTTAGATAAACCCGTTGAGATATATCGGGCCGGTACCGGTTATCTCGATTCATTTGCCAGCCATAACTGCCGCACACCGGCCGGTCACCCGGAAGGATTTCTCGAAGCCTTTGCCAATCTCTATCGCAATTTTGTATTGACTGTACGAGCAAAAATCAATGGAGAAACCCCCAAACCGGAATGGCTTGATTTTCCCGGCGTAGACGAAGGGATCCGGGGCATGGCCTTTATTGAGAACATCATTGAGTCCGGCAAATCCGAGACCAAGTGGACCCCGTTCACCGTATAATTTTATCTGATTTTAATTATTTTCAGCAAATGACAACTATAAAAGGTCCGGGTATATTTCTTGCCCAGTTCATGGGCGAACAAGCCCCTTTTAATAACCTTAAATCGATCTGTCTCTGGGCCGAGTCATTGGGCTTTAAGGCCGTACAGATCCCCACCTGGGATCCCCGTTGTATTGACCTGCAACTGGCGGCGGAAAGCAAGACCTATGCCGATGAACTGAAAGGCATTGTGAATGACTGCGGGATGGAAATTGCTGAATTGTCCACGCACCTGCAGGGACAACTCGTGGCCGTACATCCGGCGTATGATACACTGTTTGATGGCTTTGCTCCTGAAGCTCTACGGGGAAATCCCAAAGCCAGGACCGAATGGGCTATTCAGCAGGTAAAATACGGAGCGAAGGCTTCTCAGCACCTGGGACTTACCGCTCACCCCACATTCAGCGGATCTTTATTGTGGCATACATTTCATCCCTGGCCCCAGCGGCCGGCCGGTTTAGTGGAAGAAGGGTTCAAAGAACTGGGGAAACGCTGGACCCCGATCCTCAATTATTTTGATGAATGCGGAGTGGATGTCTGTTATGAAATTCATCCGGGGGAGGACCTGTTTGACGGGGCCACGTATGAAATGTTCCTCGAAGAGGTAAAGAACCATCCCAGGGCCTGTCTTCTTTACGATCCTTCCCATTTTGTATTGCAGCAACTTGATTATATCCAGTATATCGATTTTTATCATGAACGGATCCGTGCTTTTCATGTCAAGGATGCGGAATTCAATCCCACTGGCCGGCAGGGTACTTTTGGCGGTTATCAGTCATGGGCCAACCGGGCCGGCCGTTACCGTTCGCCGGGCGACGGACAGGTGGATTTCAAAACCATTTTCAGTAAGCTGACCCAATACGATTATCCGGGCTGGGCCGTGATGGAGTGGGAGTGTTGTATAAAACATCCGGAGGACGGGGCCAGGGAAGGGGCGGAATTCATCAACCGGCATATCATCCGGGTAACCGAAAAAGCCTTTGATGATTTTGCATCCAGCGGAACGGACGAAAAGGCAAACCGTTTATTGCTCGGGTTGGATTAACCACTAAATTCGTGCAGCCAAAAAATATTCAATATAAAAAAACAAGTATGAAAAAGATCTTATTACCGATGATGGTGATGGCATTACTGACCGCCTGTGGCGGAGGTGAAACTGCAGGCGAAAAAACGGAGGCAAAGGCAGAAGCACCCAAAGATCCTGCTTATGAAAAGGGATTGGCACTGGTGGCCCAGAATGACTGTCTTACCTGTCATAAGATAAATGAACCGTTTACGGGTCCCAGCTATACCCAGGTAGCGGAAAAATATGCGGGAGCAGATGCTGCCAAAATAAAAGAGATCGCGGAGAAAGTGATAAAAGGAGGTACCGGAGTATGGGGATCGGCGATCATGACGCCGCATGGTTCTCTTTCGCCCGAAGATGCCGAAGCGATGGTGAAATATATTTTATTACTTAAAAAATAAACAAGGATGAAAACCCTGATCATCGGCACTATCGCTGCCTTATCCGCTGTTTCCTGCAACAACAGTGCGGACACAGCCAAAAAAGCAGAAGGCGACAGCCTGGTGCCCCCAACGACTGCTGCGGTGAATGTATTAACCGAAGAACAGCAAAAAGAAGGCTGGCAATTATTATTTGATGGCCAGACCACCAAGGGCTGGCATAAGTATGGCGGAAGCCCCGTGGGCAGTGCCTGGAAAGTGGCCGATGGTACATTATACCTGGATACTGCCAGCAAGAAAGACTGGCAGATCAAGGACGGAGGGGATATCGTAAGTGATTCGGCCTATGATAATTTCCATTTGAAACTCGAATGGAAGATCGCTAAAGATGGCAATAGCGGGATCATTTTTTATATTCACGAAGACACGGCTAAATACGAATGGCCCTGGAATACCGGTCCTGAAATGCAGGTACTGGATAACAATGGCCATCCGGATTCCAAGATTATCAAACACCGGGCCGGCGATCTGTATGACCTGATCTCTTCCAGCAAGGAAACCGTGAAACCGGCAGGTGAATGGAACCTCGCCGAGATCAAATCGCTGAATGGCAAACTGGAGCTTTCTCTGAATGGTGAAGTAGTGGTGAGTACCACACTCTGGGATGATAACTGGAAGAAACTGGTGGCTGGAAGTAAGTTCAAAACCATGACGGGATTTTGTACCTATCAGAGAGGTAAGATCGGATTACAGGACCATGGCAACATGGTATGGTACCGGAATGTAATGATCCGGAAATTATAATGAAATTGACTTGTATAAAAAAAGCTGGCCATTGGCCAGCTTTTTTTATTATTCAACTTTGGCGATCTTCAGTACGTTCGTCGGCAGGTGCAGGTGGATCGGGGTGGAGCCCGTGCTCACTACCACATCCCCGGTGCGGACAAAATCCCTTTCTTTCAGTATATCGATCTGGTCGGAGAAAATATCATCCAGGCTTTCTTCCTCATCATAATAAAAGGCGCGTACTCCCCAGCTCAGGCTCAGCTGGTTCACCAGGGAGCG